>JAJRWW010000187.1 GCA_024276595.1 Myxococcota bacterium | reverse complement strand
TTCGACGGCAAGCGCAAGCTGTGGGAGGTGCTGAGAGACAGCTTCCTCACCAGCCGAATGACCCTTTCGGTGTTTGGGCGTCTGACAGCACTGGAGCTCGTGGTCGAGTCGCCGTCCGGGTCTTTCCAGAAGCAAGCACAGGCAGAGCCCCCGGCACAGGCAGAGCCCCCGGCGCAGGCAGAGCCCCCGGCGCAGGCAGAGCCCCCGGCGCAGGCAGAGCCCCCGGCGCAGGCAGAGCCCCCGGCGCAGGCAGAGGAGATCGTCACCACGATGAAGATCCCTGCTCCTTCGGCCTCTTCCCTGCCGGGTCCTCAGCCGGCGCCCATGGCAGCGCAGAGCTCCACGGGCGAGGTCGACGAGTCGAAGCCTCCCTCGCAGCCTGCTGGGGCAGGCCCGGCCAGACCCATCGCTGCGGTCGAGGGCTTCGATGAGATGGACCGCGCCTTCTTTGACAGCTACGAGCCAGAGGACTCCACCGTGGACACCTTCTGGGACCTGGAGGAGAGCCCGCGCAAGCGGCGCGCGGCCAGGCTTCGCCAGCGGCGGCTGAGTCGCCGAGGTCGGGGCTGGCTGGCCCAGCTTCTGCTCTCATGAGGGCCCAGGCGCGGCCTCGCCACCTGTTGAGTCGAGCTGGCAGCTCTCCCCGCTCACCATCCACACCTCTTGATGGTCCTCCTGGAGGCGTGCAGCACCAGGCTGCTCGTGCTGTCCAGGCCAGCTCGCACCACGGCCCTGGTAGCAGGCGCACAGAAGCCACCCAGGCCGGTGATGGCGGCTGCGCGCAGGCCGTGCAGCAGCTTCACCCGTGCGGCCAGCGCCAGCGCCTTGAGGCCGCGTCTGTCCTGGATCCTCCCCAAGGCCAGCGCCAGGGCCACGGCGAGCAGCTCGTTTCTGGACCGGGGCTTGCGCACCTGCCTGGCCAGCAGTGAGAGGAGCTCGGCCATGTACACCACCCTGCGGCGGTCCAGGAGCTGGCCCAGCAGACGGACGGAGAGGGTCCGCAGGGGCACCCACTCGTTGTCTGCCGTGAGGATGGAGCGAAGCAGCGGACGAAGCCCAGGCACCTTGCACCGGAAGGCCGCTGTCAGGGCCACACGGCGGACCCGCCTGTAGCGCCAGCCAGTGCGCCCTCGCGCAAGCGTAAGCAGTGCAGCGGCGCCCCTACAGCGAGCCCCCAGGGCTCTCGTGGCGGCCACGCGAACCATGGGCCAGGGGTCTTTTTGCGCCAGCCTCAAGACCGATGCAACGCTGGGCTGGCTGGCCCTCCCGCTCCAGGCGACCAGGGCTGCTCCGCGCACGCGAGGGTGGGGATCGTCGAGGGCTCGCGCCAGGGCTCGGCCGGCCTCGGCCTCGGGTTGGTTGGCGAGGGCGGCGACGGCCTTCGCCCTCAGGATGGGATCTCTCTTCCCGCGCACCAGCTTCAGCAAGGGCTGCACAAAGGATGGGTGAGGGATGGCGCCCATGAGGTCGATGAGCATGTAGGTTACGGCAAAGCGACGGTCGCTGGCCAGCATGGAGCGGGCCTCGGAGATGGCCAGGGCCCGCATGCTCCGGTGGGCCACCGCCAGCAGGCCCAGCAGGCGCACCAGGTCGGCGCGAACCCGCGGTGGCCTCTTGCGCACGTGCAGGGCGTCGAGCAGCGGCCTGCGAGCCAGGGTTGGGGGCATCTTTGCGAGCGCCCTTGCCACCAGGATCCGGTGGCGCGACTGACCCCGGGTCAGCATTCCCACCAGGGTCTGGGCTGCGTGGCTGGAGGCGATCCGTTGCAAGGCCCGCACAACTAGCCGATACAGCGAGCCCGATATCCGCTGCATGGCCATGGCCTCGAGAGCCGGCACCGCCGGATCCCCTGCCCGCACCAGGGCGCGCATGAGGCGCCCCCTGAGGGCTCCGGTGGCCTCGCCCATGCCCCGGGCCAGCTCCTTCACCGAGCCGAGCGGATCCAGGTGTGCGAGGGCGCGCAGCAGAACCTCGCGCTCTGTCGAGCTGACCGCCTTGGGGAAGGCGGCGCGCAGCTTGGGGGCCAGGCTCTTGCCCAGGCGGGAGAGCATGCGTACCGCCGTCAGGCGCTCCAGCCGGCCCTTCCCCGCGTCCCGCAGGATGACCTTGTAGGAGTCACCAAAGTCCAGGTCCGAGAAAACTGTGATCTCCGAGATGGCGGTGTCGCCAAACTTGCCCCTCGCAGGGTCGTGCTCGGTTCCGGGGTAGACGTCCCTGATGACAAGGGTCAGACAGCTCGAGCTCACCGGCCGGGGAAAGCTCACCCAGTAGGGCGTGCCCGGAGGGGACCTGCCGGGATCGGTCGGGAAGACCACCTCGAACCGGCTCCTGGGGCCGAGCAGAAGGTAGACGCGCTTGAGCCGATTGTGCCGGGCCCAGGTCGCGGCCGAGGCGCCGTGGCCCGGGACGATCCTCACGGCCCGCACGCGGTAGCCCTTGGTGCCCATTCCGCTCACCAGCTCACCTCGCCCCACTCCGCCCCACCCCTCCACCCAGGCGGTGGCGACCTTGCCGTCGTGCAGCTCGGAGGGAGGCGTCACCCGGCTGGCCTGTCCTCCGCAGCCGAGCTGGCTGGAGGCGGCTGTAAACCGAAAAGGGGCCACCGGGCTCCTTCGGACACCTGGAGGGGGGGTGGTCTGGGCCGTCAAGCGGTGGATCCCCGGTCCTTTGGGCATTGAGCCAAACAGCGGCACGAAGCGACGCTTGCGGAAAAGATATGCTCGCCGGAGGGCCTGGGCCAAAAGGCCGTCACAGCGCCAGAGGCCGCGCATGTTCTGGTACACTATGACCGGCACGTTTTGATGGTTGGTGGGATCCACGAGCAGGTGCTGTGACCACTCCCTGTCCACGCCCTGGGGCCCGGTATAGCCCGACCAGATCTTCACATAACGCCGGCCCCGTAGCCAGATGGCTGCCTCCAGGGTCTTGCCGCCGCCCCTGGCCCAAAGGTGGAGCACCTTGTAGCGCCTCCTCCACTGGACAACCTGGTGGATGCGCGCGGTGAGACGAGCTCTCCTGGGCGCCGCCTTGGCCAGCCTCAGTCGCTGGGGAACCGCTCCAGCGGAGCCGAGGAGGAGGACACCGTCTGGCCTGAGCTCCAGCCGGAGGCCCGTGGAGAGAGAGAGGAGCGCCCTGCCGCCCGGAGCTGCGGGTCTGGCCCTGTGCGGTCCAGAGCGGGCCCGCCCCAGGGCCTCTGGCTCCGATCCCACCAGCCCAGGGGCCAGCAGCGCCAGGGCCGCAAGCACCGGGGTTACAGAGGAAGAAGGAGTAGCTTGAGCTCCACGCATGGGTACTCCCGTAGGTACAGATTCAACCCCGACCCGCAGTCGAGCTCCGGGCGGAGATCTTGCCAGCCCTGGCCAGCTCTGGCCAGCGTCCATTCGCAGTACGTGGCGCACCAGCCAAGAACAACAAACCACGAAGTCCAGGTCGGTGGCAAGTGGATGGGTCCAGACCTCCCAGTCCTGAGCCGGGGACCTGCGGTGCTGCACTGCTGTGGACCACCGCTGGTGAAGCCAGCTCCAATAGGTACTCCCACCCCCAGACGGGGCGTCTCCTCGGTCCTGGGGGTACCCTCGCGAGAGAGTTGACCCGGCGTGGATGGTGGCGCTATCAAAGGGCGTATGACAACATCCGCCCAGCAGCGCTTGCTCGCGTCGGGATTGTTGGGCCCCTGCAGGCCTGTCTCCCTCCTGCTTGTGCTGGCCGCCTTGCTCTCGGCCTGCAAGGCCAAGAAGATGTCTCGGAGCGAGCGATGCCGCAAGGGCTGCGCCTTCCGCCTCGCGTGCATCGAGGAGATGGAGCTGGACAAGGCCGTCACCGCTGCCAACCGGGCGGTGGTGCGGGACAGCCAGCAGAGGCAGCACGCCGGCTATCTCGACTTCTGCGTGAAAAAGTGCGTGCAGGGAGAGCGGCGCTTCGTGGGCTACGCATCCTGCGGGGTGAAGGCCAAGACCTGCAGGGCGTTCTTCGAGTGCTCCAGGGGCGTGGAGCGGGCGCCGCCCCGGCCCCGGCTTCGACCTCGGCCCCGACCCCAGCCCCGGTCTCGACCCCGACCCCGACCCCGACCCAGGCTCCAGCCTTAGCCCCGCTCTGCCGGGAATTGACGGGAGCTCCTCGAACTTGGCCAGCTCCCGAAACCGTCTGCATTGAGCGCCCTCGGAGACCTCGGGGATCTCTCGGAAGTCCTCGACCGCGTTGCAAAGAGAACCCCGCTCTGCTACGTTTCCGGCCGCCAAATGACCGGACATTTCCCGCGAGGAGCCAATGAGCGAGCAGCACGCCTTCGACCCCATCCCCCAACTGGCCAGGGAGCTTTCGCTTCCCAGCAGCGGCGTGGCCGCTGTGTTGGATCTCATGGCCGAGGGCTCCACGGTGCCCTTTATCGCCCGCTACCGCAAGGAGGCCACCGGGGGTCTGGACGAGGTGCAGATCCGTGCCATCGGAGAGCGGCACGCCTACCTGAAGGAGCTCTTTGACCGCAAGGAGACGGTGCTCGAGTCCATCGCCTCCCAGGGGAAGCTGACGGACGAGCTGCGGGCGCGGATCATCGCATGTGAGACCAAGACCGGCCTGGAGGACCTGTATCTCCCCTTCAAGCCCAAGCGCCGCACCAGGGCCACCATAGCCAGGGAGCGGGGGCTGGAGCCCCTGGCGGAGCTCATGTGGGAGCAGCCGCAGTCCCCAGCTCCGGCGGACGTCGCGGCCTCCTTCGTGGATGCCGACAAGGGCGTCGAGGATTCCGAGGCCGCCCTGGCAGGAGCGAGGGACATCTGTGCCGAGCGGGTGGTGGAGGACGCGGACGTGCGCCGGGTGGTGAGGGACGTGTTCGCCCAGGAGGGGGTGTTGCGCTCTTGTGTGGCTCCGGACAAGGAGGGGCAGCGCACCAAGTTCGAGCAGTACTACGACTACACCGAGCCGGTGCGCGGCATTCCTTCCCACAGGTTCTTGGCGGTGCGCCGTGGGGAGCGGGAGGATGTGCTTCGCACCCAGATCAGCGTGGACGCCGAGCCCCTCCTGGCGAAGGTGCACAAGATCGTGGGGCTCTGCTCTTCCCCCTGGGAGGAGCAGCTTCGGGAGGCCATCGCGGACGGCTTCCGTCGGCTGCTAGCCCCCAGCGTGGAGAACGACGTGAGGGCCAACCTGAAGCTGGAGGCCGACAGGGAGGCGGTGGGTGTCTTTGCCAGCAACCTGCGCAACCTGCTGCTGGCCTCGCCCCTCGGAGAGCGGCCTGTGGTCGGTATCGACCCGGGCATACGGACAGGCTGCAAGTGCGCGGCAGTGGACGCCACCGGCAAGTACCTGGACACCGTGACGATCTTCCCGAGCCGCGGGGCCGAGGGCGAGGTGAAGGCCGGTCGGGCGCTCCTGGCCTTCCTGAAGCGGCACCAGCCCTGGGCTGTCGCGGTCGGGAACGGCACTGCGGGCAGGGAGACCGAGGCATTTGTCCGTCGGCTGCTGGAAGAGGGCGGCCTGGAGCGAATCATGGTGGTGCTCGTAAATGAGTCCGGGGCGAGCATCTACAGCGCCTCCGATGTGGCGCGGGAGGAGTTCCCGGACCTGGATCTCACCATCCGGGGGGCCATCTCCATTGCTCGGCGCCTCCAGGACCCCCTGGCCGAGCTGGTCAAGATAGACCCCAAGTCCATAGGCGTGGGTCAGTACCAGCACGACGTGAACCAGAACCTCCTCAAGCGCAAGCTGCAGGATGTGGTGGAGAGCTGCGTGAACCTGGTTGGAGTGCAGCTCAACACAGCCAGCGCGCCGCTGCTCGCGCACGTGGCTGGCATCGGGACCTCCGCGGCAAAAAAGATCGTGACCCACCGGGAGGCTCACGGGGCCTTCTCTACCCGCAAGCAGCTCCTGAAGGTGCCCGGTGTGGGGCCTCGCACCTTCCAGCAGGCGGCAGGGTTTCTCCGCATCCGCGGCGGGGAGCACCCCCTCGACTCCTCTGCCGTGCACCCGGAGCGCTACGACCTGGTGGAGCGGATCGCCAGGGACATGGGCGTGGATCTTTCAGAGCTGGTGGGGAGCTCCGAGCTGGCCGACCGCATCGACATTGGCCGGTATGTGGGCGAGGATGTGGGGGAGCCCACCCTGCGAGACATCGTCGAGGAGCTGAAGAAGCCGGGGCGGGATCCGCGTGATGAGTTCGAGCCGCCGAGGTTCCGCGAGGATGTCAACACCCTGGAGGACCTCAAGGCGGGCATGAGCCTGGAGGGGGTGGTCACCAATGTCACCCACTTCGGAGCCTTTGTGGATGTGGGCGTAAAACAGGACGGCCTGGTGCACATCTCTCAGCTCGCGGATCGGTTCGTCCGGGATCCGAACGAGGTGGTCAAGGTGGGCGACAAGCTCACGGTGCGAGTCCTGGAGGTGGACACCGAGCGCAAGCGGATCTCCCTGAGCTGCCGGACCGACGCCGGCAAGGACCGACGCCAGCAGGCTGCAGGAGCTGGGCGCGGGGGCGGGGGCGGAGAGAGAGGTGGGCGCGCCAGGCAGCGGGATCGGCGGTCCAGGACGGATCGATCCGCGAGATCGGGTGGTGGCTTCAGCTACAACCCCTTCGCCGACCTGCTCAAGAAGTGACACCCCCAAGAGTGGGTCGTCACGACCTGCTCGAGACTCGTGGCGCCGTGTCTACCAGGGGTTGCCGATCCTCTACCAGCGGTTGCCGCCGCGGTCGTCCCGTGGGCCGCGTCCGCCGCCACCGCTCCGGCGGTCGTGTGCCTCGTTGACCCGAAGGGTGCGACCGCCGAACTGGGTGTTGTCAAGGGATTCGATGGCTGCCGCTGCACCGTCGGCGTCCATCTCCACGAAGCCAAACCCCCTGGGCCTCCCGGTCTCCCGGTCGGTTATCAGCTTGACCGACTGCACCTGGCCGAAGCTGGCGAACAGGTCGCGCAGCTCGTCCTCGGTGGAAGAGAAGGGCAGGTTGCCCACGTAGATTTTCTTCACCATGTCCAATATCTCCTCTGGATGCTGTGAAAAAGAGCGCCCGGCTGTGCGCCGGGCCCGCATGAAGAGTAGAGCTCAAGACAGTCCCGCCAAGCGGTGGGTTTGGGGTCATCTCACCTGCTTGATGCCAGGTTACACGGCAGGCTCGAGGCCCACAAGCACCTTGTGGGGCGGCTGTGGGGATTGCTTGCCACGGGCCAGGCTCCACCTGTCACTGGGGCCTCTCTCACCCAATTGCTCCCCAGGGCGCTCAGATGCCGCCAGAGCCGGTCTCGGACGGGGAGCTTCGGGCTCCGGAGCTCTTCGAAAAGTAGCGCTGGATCTCATGGGCCATGCGGCGCAGGGCCCGTCGCACACGGGGGCGCTCGAAGTTCTTGGGCAGTATGGGTGAGATCTTCAAGAAGTAGCCGTACTCCACCCGACACCAGCTCGGGTGGCCGGGCAGATCCAGGAGACGCACGAAGCCGGCTGCCGCCTGAAAGCTGCCCTCCACCATCTTCCAGTGGCTGCGCATGTTCGCCTTGTCGTACCAGGTCTTTGTCTTCATGTAGGCGCCGGCAGGGTGGGTGAGCACCATCTTGTTGATCTCCCAGCCATTCCCCTTTTGAACCAGCGTGCAGGAGGCGACACCTTTCAAGGCCTTGGCCAGCTCGCCGCAGTTGCTCAGCGCGTTCCAGGCTCGCTTGCGGGGGACGTCCAGGTGAAATCGCGCCACCCAGCCAGGCACGCCGCCTGGAGAAGACCCTGGGGAGAGCTTCACGACCCCCAGCTCTGGGCGGACGGCCTTCACGGTCTTGGTCTCGGGCTCATACAGGAGCCCCGCGATCCAGTGGTAGCCGAAAAAGCCCCCCACCGAAAGCAGCAGCAGGGCCGTCATTCCCAGACCGATCCACTTCAGAGTCCTCTTCCAGCTACGGCGAGCGCCTTGGCCACTTTGCAGCATCGTTCACTCCAGGAGGCCTGACTATGACATGCCTCCGGGCGGTTGGGTAGCCCGTCGGACTGGGCGCAACGAGCCGCCGGGTCGACTGGCGAGCCCGGGCTTTGCCCCGGAGCCCCCGGAGCCCCGGAGCTTGCTCCTGGCAGTTGCTCGTGTAACATGGCGTTGCCGCGAGTCTTGGCGCCGGAGGTTTACGCATGGGTCTGAGGACATTGCGCATCTATGGTGGGCTGAACATAGGAGTCGCCTGCCTGTATCTGTTCTTCTTCATCTATGTTGTGCCGCCCTACTCGCCGGCCCTGCGCTGGGGTTTTGGTCTGCTGAGCCTCGCCATGATTCTCATCGGCTTTGGGCAGGTCTTTGCTCAGCGCTGGAGCCGGGTGTTCGGCATCGTCCTGGGCTTTGTGCTCCTGGGGCTGTGCTTCTCGGTCACCGCCATGCTGGTGGCGGCCGCCGCATACCTCAAGGGAGTCTACGGCGCATTCGGCAAGGGCGCCACCTATGCCACCTTCGTGGGCATCGCCCTGGTCGTCCCCTACTTCGGGCTCCCTGGAGCTTTCCAGGTCTATGGCATGTTCCGGCGGGACGTGCGGGAGCACCTGAGCCGATGAGTGGTCCCAGGAGCCAGGTGGATCTGCTGGGCCAGGTACGGCGCGTGGCTCGGCGCCACCCCGTGGCCCTAGGCTCCTGTGGCGCGGTCGCGGCTCTCGTGGGAGTCTATCTCGGAGTGTACTGGTGGGCCTCCATGCCCGGCTTCGATCCCCTGCCCGCCGAGGCGAGGGCTGAGGCGATGGAGCTGCTGGCCGTGGCGCGGGACTCGAAGGGACTCCTGCCTCGACGCCCGCGACGGGCCGCTCTGCGTCGGAAGGTGATGGGGCCCGTCTTCGTGAAGCTGTATCTGCGTGGCGAGGCGATCTTCGAGCACCGAAGCCGCACAGGGGTGGTCCTCTGGGACGCATTGCTGGCAGCCGCGAGGCGATTGCGAGGAGACAGCCGGATCCAGGGTCTTTCGGAAGGGGACAGGCAACTGTCCCGCTTCAAGGTGGACATCGGGCACGGCCGCGCGCCCATTGTGACCCGCCCCGAGGTGCTTTTTGCCATGTCACTCGTGCCAGGCGTGGACGGTCTGGGCGTGACGGTGCGTGGTCGTACCGCCTACCTGGACCCGGACGAGTCCTTGCGGCGGGGGCTGGTGACGGGCTATCAGCCGTTCAAGTTCGTCCGGGAGTTCAAGGCTGGCCTGCACGTTGCGGACGCCGATGAGTACCTGGGTCGGCAGCTCGGCATGTGGGAGGATGGACGGTACCGCCGGAGCGCTCGCCGCTACTTCCGGTTCCGCACCGAGGGCTTCGTGGAGGCCCCCTGGGTGGAAGGCAAGCGGACCGGCCCCCTGGACGTGTATCGGGGCAACACCCCCGCGCCCAGGTTCAACCGACAGGCGGTCATCAACGCGTGCGTGGCGGGGGGCAACTACGTGATGCGGCAGCTCATGCGCCGGCGGGGCCGCGTAGCCATGCGGGTGGCCCTCCGCAAGGGTAGGCGTCCCAAGCTTTGGGCCCACATACTCGGGCCGGCCTGGCGGCTGCGCACCTACCGCAAGCGGCTGGGCCTGGGGCAGTTCAAGTACATCTACTATCCTCTCACGGACAACTACGATGTGGGTGGATACAGCCTCCCGCGCCACGCGGGTACCACCTACGCGCTGGCGCTGCTCTATGGCCGGCTCAAGGGTCGCCCCGGGGTGTCCGCCAGGCAGGTCGCCAGGTTTGGGGAGGGCGCCCGTGTGGCCATTCGCTACTTGACTGACATGGTGCGTCGGGGTCGGTGCAGGAGTGAGGCGCACGACTATGTCTGTGTTGCAAGGGGAGGGATCACCGACCTGGGCTCCTCGGCCCTGCCCCTGGTGGCGCTCATGGAGTACCAGCGTCAGACAGGTGACCGACAGTACGAGAGGCTGGGGCGCCGGCTCGCGAACTTCCTGTTGTACATGCAGAGGGGGGATGGAGAGTTCTGCCACCGCTACGATGTGGGAGCTCGGCGCAAGCTCTGCAAGGAGAAGCTGCTGTACTACTCTGGCGAGGCAGCCCTGGCGCTGGCCCTGGCCTATGACCAGCTCAGGGATGATCGATACAAGGAGGCCACCCGCCGGGCCCTTGACTATCTCACCGGAGAGAGCTACTGGCCCCTCACCATGAAGTTCCTCTTTGGAGAGGACCACTGGACCTGCATCGCCGCCGAGGCGGCGTGGCCGCACATCCGCCGCAAGCAGTACGCGCGCTTCTGTTACGAGTTCGCGGCGTTTCAGCGCAGGCAGCAGTTTCTGGCCACGGAGAAGGCGGTGTTCGACTATGAGGGCGGCTACGGCATAACGCCCTTTTTCCCGCCCCACCTGACCCCGGCGGGCAGCCGCACGGAGGCAATGGTGTCCACCTACTCCTTGAGCCGCCATCGCGGGGAGGCCCAGGAGGTGATCCGATCCCAGGTGGTCCGGGCCTTCAAGTACATCCTGCGGCACCAGGTGAGGCTGGAAAACAGCTACCTCTTCGTTCGGCCACGCTTTTCCGTGGGCGCCATTCGCAAGAGCCCCATCAAGTACGAGGTACGAATAGACTACGTTCAGCACACGGTGGCAGCCATGATCCGCGGTCTGGACCTGGTGCCCAGGTGATGGGTCTGCACCATGGCTGGCCTGCCAGTCTCAGAATATATAGCCGAAGTTGAAGTGCATCCTGCCGGTGGGGTCGGTGCCGGTGCCGGGCTGGAAGGGGATTGCGTACTCAATGGAGACAAAACCCACCGGGGTTACCACCCGGAGGGCGGCGCCGATGGATGTCTTCCAGTCATCGCCCTTGATCAGTCTTAGCGCGTTGGTCAGGGCTCCGGCGTCGAAGAAGAGCACCCCCAAGATTGGCATCCCGAAGAGGATGGATTTTTTCCAGATGGGGAATTGCAGCTCCAGGTTGATGAGCATGCGTATGTTGGCCCCCTGGGGTTTTACACGGTACACGGTGGGCTGTCCGAAGGGAGCCACGCTCGTCTCGATGACCTCGGTCTTGAGCCTGTCCTCCTCGTAGCCGCGCACGGTGGTGTCTCCACCGGCGAAGAAGCGCTCGGTCTTGGGGAGCATGGTGGAGCCAGCGAAGGGGATTCCGTGGTCGTAGCGGAGCCCGAGGGCCACCACGATGCCGGCAGGGAGGGGCAGCAGGCCCTGCCCGGAGAAGTGCAGGTGGACGAAGTTGGAGGAGGGCAAGGGGTAGGCCAGGTAGCGTGATGCTACCCGCACCGCTCCAGTTAGCTTGAAGCCGCTGCGGGGGACCAGGGGGTTGTCGCGCTTGTCCCAGATGAGCGTCGGGCCCAGGGAGACCGTGTTGGTGTACTTGTCCACGCGCTCGCTCTCATCGCCGCCAGCGGCCACCCGGTAGATCTCCTCCTGGCGCCGTACGCGCTTGATCTGGTAGCGCACGAACCACTGCAGCTCCTTGGTGACGCGGTGCAGGAGTGTCACCGAGCCACCGAAGGTGAGCAGGATGCCCAGACGCTCGGTCTTCTCTCGGCGGATGAAGCCGGTCAGGTCGAAGGTGAGCCTGCTTCCGAAGAAGCGCGGGTCCTTGTAGGTGATGCGTCCGGACTGGATCTCGGCGCCCACCTCTCCCTTGAGCTCCAGCTCCTTGCCCCAGCCGAAGAGGTTGCGGTTGCGGTAGGCCAGCGAGAAAAAGTACAGGTTGTCCGTGGAGAGGCCCACACCGAACTCCAGGGAGCCGTGGTCGTCAAAGCGCTCGGTCACCTTCACGACCACGTGCACGGGGTTCTCCTTGCTCCGCAGCCCGATGAGCTCGATACGTGTGGCCCGAAAGACACCCAGGCTTCGGAGGTTGCGGCGTGCCACCTCGACCTTCTTCAAGGAGAAGAGATCTCCGGTCTTGATCTTCAGCTCCCGCTCTATGGTGGAACGAGTGGTCTTGAAGTTGCCACGCACGAAGATCTCGCCGAAGCGGACCCGCTGGCCGAGGGTGAACTTGTAGCGGATCTCGATGTAGGCGTGCTTGTGAGCCGGGGAGCCCTCGCGCCCCTTGAGCACGGTCCCCCGTATGAGGCAGTAGGGGTATCCCTTGTTGGCGAAGAAGCGCTTGAGCTTCTCCAGGTCGGAGGTGAAGCGCTTGCGCGTGAAGTGGGTGCCAGGCTTGAGGCGAACGACCTTGCTGAGCTCCTTGCTCATGCTGTTGGGGTGCCCCGACATGGTGACGTGCTCCATGATGTATCGCGGCCCCTCCACGATGTCGAACCGCACGTGCAGGTATCCGCGTTTCCTTTTCAGGTGGAGGGCTGTGTCCAAAGCCAGTACGCCGAGGTTGCCGAAGGCGTCGGTGTGGAGGGCGACCGCCCCCCGGACCTTCACGTCCAGATAGCCCTCATCTCGGTAGTGGTTCACGATCCGCTTCACGTCCTGCCGGAGCTGCCGATCGGTCAGGTAGCCTCCGCTGCCCAGGCCGATGTTGCCCAGCCGCGGGAAGACCTTGGTCTTGATGACCCGCCGGAGCTTCGAGTCAGAGACGCTGTGGTTGCCGAAGAAGCTCGTGGAGCGTACCCGGAGCTGTGGTCCCTCCTCGATGTGGAAGTGGATGTGCAGCCGGGTTGGGGAGAGGCGCTCCCGCCGAGGGGTCACCGAGGCCAGGAAGAAGCCATTGGCCTGGTACTTGCGCTGAATGGAGCGGGCGGACTGGCGGATCTCGTAGGCGTCGTATGAGCCTTCGGCGGAAAACGTCAGAGCCTTGCGCAGCTCGCTCTCTGAAAGGCGTTTGCGTCCGCTGAAGGTGACCTGAACCCGCTTGTTCTCCCGGATGGTGAGGTTGATGTGCACGCGCTTGTTCTTGTGGTCGAGGCTGGTGCGCAGGTTGAAGTCATGACGCACGCGAACACCCGGGTAGCCCTTGGAGTGGTAGAGCTTCACGAGGGTCTTGAGGTCCTTTTTGAACTGGGTCGTTGTGAAGGAACGCTTCCACCAAAGGATGCGATGCTGGAACACCTGGCGGATCCGCTCGGTTGAGATGGCCCGGTTGCCCTGGACTCGTAGACGGCCCAGCCGGTAGCGCGACCCCTTCTTCAGGGTGATCACGAGGTTCACCACTCCCGCCTGCTTGGTCCTCTCCACCACGATCTTCAGGTCGCTCTTGAAGTAGCCCTCCTTGCGCAGAAACTCCTGAATGCGTCGCTTCTGGCGGGCGAGCTCCGCCTGGCGCACGGTCTTGGGAGCGCCCTTTTGGGGGGGCTTGTCATCTCGTGGGGAGCGTGGCGGGAGGCGTGACCCGGGCCTGAAGCGCACTCGACGCAACACCTCGTCCTCGAAAAGTGGCCAGTTGTGTCGGATGTAGACGTGGCGCACGTGCTCCAGCGGGGCCAGCTTCACCAGGATGTTCACCTTGGAGCCGAGCCGCTCCTCCGTTATCTCCGCAAAGTACCCGAGCCTCTTGAGCCGCGTCCGGAGGAAGGTCAGCTTGCAAAGGTCGAAGGGCTCTCCGGCGCGCATGGGCACCATGGCCATGAGGAGAGAGCGCCTGTCCAGCAGCTTGCCCCGGAGCTCTATGGAGCCAAAGCGGCTGTCGGGGTCGATGAACTGATCCCTGGTCCTTGGGTTGTAGCAGTCGGGCTCCTGGCCGCTCCCGAAGAAGCGGGCAGGGGTCGGCCTGGCAGCGGTTGCCGGGGCAGCGGCGGGCCTTGCCGCCGGGGCAGCGGCGGGCTTCGTCGCAGGGGCAGCGGCGGGTCTCGCCGCCGGGGCAGCGGCGGGCCTCGTCGCCGGGGTAGTGGCGGGCCTCGCCGCC
>JAJRWW010000186.1 GCA_024276595.1 Myxococcota bacterium | reverse complement strand
TCCTGGCAGGCGTCGCAGCCGTAGAGGCGGGTGGAGAGGGGGATGCGCAGCCCGCGGGGGATGGGCTCGCGGCTCGCGGTGGTCCAGTAAGACAGGCAGCGGCTCGCGTCCACTGAGCCTCCCATGCCTAGGGCGCCGGTGGGGCAGGCCGACACGCAGGCGTTGCAGCCATCACAGGGATCCCAGGCGAGGGGCGCGTCCGGCTCCATGGGGAGCTCGGTGAGCAGAACCCCCATGGCTACCCGGGCGCCGTGGCCCGGAACAAGGAGCTGGGTGTGTCTGCCTATGACCCCCAGCCCCGCGGCGACCGCCAGGGAGCGCTCCAGCACAGGCCCAGTGTCCACGAAGACCCTCCATGTGCCGTCGGCCATGTCCAGGCTCTCTGCCAGGGCAAGGAGGAGATTCCTGACCACGGCGTGGTAGTCTCGCCCCCCGAAGAGGGAGGCCACGGATCCGTGCGCCGGGGGGGATGGGGGGGCGGCTCCAGGGGAGGCGCCCAAGGCGCCTGGGTAGCCCAGGGCCACGACCACGACCGAGCGGGCGGTGCCGAGCAGCCGGCGCGGATCCGCCCGCAGGGAGGCGGTGCGCTCCAGGTACCCCATGGAGGCCGATCCACCACGAGCCAGCCAGGCCACAAAGCGTGAGTGGTCTGCCAGGGGGCCCGCCCTGGCAACCCCGGCGGCGGCGCAGCCCAGCTCCCGAGCCCTGCCAAGCAGCCGGGCCTTGATCGCGGCTCCGTTCACGTGCATATGGTATCGCACCCTCAGGAGGATGGCCATGCGCGGTCCCGGTAAACCTCGTGCTCAGAATGCACACGACCACGTCCAGGCTCGAGACTGGCGGTGGCAGCTCTCACACCGGCTCCGGAGCGCACGGGAGCTGGGAGCGTCCCTGGAGCTGTCGGAGACCGAGCGGGCGGGGTTCGAGGTGAAGGGGTTGCCACCGGTGGCGGTGACCCCGTACTACCTGTCGCTCATGGATCCAGTGGATCCCAGGTGCCCCATTCGACTTCAGGCCCTGCCTCACCCCCAAGACGTGGCCCGTGGCGCCGGGGAGCGAGAGGACCCCCTGGGGGAGCGTGAGCGCAGCCCCCTTCCAGGGCTCATCCACCGGTACCCGGACAGAGTCGTACTGCTCGTGGCCGCCGACTGTCCCGTCATGTGCAGGCACTGCAACCGGCGGAGGCGCGATCCCCGGGAGCTGCTGGGCGCATCCCTGGGACCTGGCATGGAGGGGGCGGTGAGCTACCTTCGGGGCGCCACTGGGGTTCGGGAGGTCATCCTCTCTGGGGGAGATCCCCTCACCCTGGAGGACGCGGCCCTCGAGGAGATCCTGGGGCGCCTCCGGACGGTGCCCCACCTGGAGGTGCTGCGGGTGCACACCCGAGCGCCGGTGACCTGCCCCATGAGGGTGACCGACGACTTGACGCGCGTCCTGGCCGCCGCGGGGCCGCTTTACGTGATCACGCAGTTCAACCACCCCAAGGAGGTCACCCCCGAGGCGGCGTTGGCCTGCGGTCGCCTGGCCGATGCCGGGCTACCCCTGGCCAACCAGAGCGTGCTGCTGCGGGGAGTCAACTCCGATGGAGGGCTCCTGGCGGATCTCTCCCGAGCGCTGCTCGGGGTCCGCGTGCGCCCCTACTACCTGTTCCAGCTTGATCCGGTCCTGGGGAGCGAGCGCTTTCGCACTCCCATCGAGGCGAGCATGGAGCTGGTGTCCGGGCTGCGGGGGCGCCTCTCCGGGCTGGGCATCCCCACCCTGGCGCTGGACGCCCCCGGCGGCTTCGGCAAGGTGGCCATGGCGCGGTCGGCCGTGGTCGCCCGAACAAGGACCACCGTCACTGTCAGGACCTGGCAGGGAGACCTCGTGGACTACCCCGACACGGGCGATCCCGACCTGACCTGCCAGGCATGGCCATGACTCACGGGGCGTTGGCGGATGGGCAGTGGGGAGCCAGCAGGCAGTCGTCGCACCTGGGCTTGCGAGCGCCACAGACCCGGCGGCCGTGCCAGATGAGGCGGTGGCTGAAGTCGATCCACTCCGACCTTGGCAAGAGGGCCATGAGGTCCCGCTCGATCTTCTCCGGGGTGGACTGGCTCGTGAGCCCCAGCCGGATGGAGAGCCGCTTGACGTGGGTGTCCACAACCACTCCGGCGGCGATGCCGTGGGCGGTGCCCAGGACCACGTTGGCGGTCTTGCGTGCCACCCCAGGGAGGGTGATGAGCTCCTTCAGATCCCGGGGGAGCTTGCCGCCGTAGTGCTCGCTGATTCTGCGGGATGCGCCCACGAGGGAGCGAGCCTTGTTTCGGAAGAAGCCGGTGGAGTGGATGAGCCGCTCCAGCTCCTCCTGGTCGGCTTCGGCCATGGCCCGGGGGGTTGGGAAGCGACGAAACAGCTCCGGGGTGACCTTGTTGACCCGCTCGTCCGTGCACTGGGCGGAGAGGATTGTCGCCACGAGCAGCTCGAAGTCGTTTCGGTGGCCGAGGGCACAGGTGACGTCCGGGTACAGGGCCTTCAGCCCGGCAGCGATGGCCTCCACTCGTCTCAGCAGAGCGGCGTCGGGCCGAGTAGAGCCTCTGCTCGCGCCGGCCTTCTTTGCGCCGGCCCTCTTTGTGCCGGCCTTCTTCGCGCCGGCCCTCTTCGCGCCGGCCCTGGATCCGGATGAGCTAGATGAGCTCGAAGGTTTGCTGGTCATGGTTCGCCTTTCTGGCGAGGGTGAGAAAGTCGTGCAGGATGCGCCCAGTGAGGCCCCAGATGAGCCGATCCTTCCAGCGGTACTCGTACAGGGCGTACAGCTTGCCCAGAAACTCCACGTCGGGCACCTGGCGCTCGTTGGCCGGGTTCAGCAAGAAGGGCAGGGGCACCTCGAAGATGTCTCGAGTCTCCTCGGGATCAGGGGCGTAGTCGGGGAGCTCACTGAGGGCCCCCACAACCGGGGTGACCAGGTAGCGGCTGATGGATGCGTTGTCGTGCAGCAGGCCCAGGGCTCTCACCGTGTGCGGGAGGATGTTGACCTCCTCGTGGGCCTCCCGGAGGGCTGTGGAGATCGCGTCATGGTCCTCGGGCTCCCGGGCACCGCCTGGAAAGGCGATCTGGCCGGAGTGGGTTCGCCCGTCAAAGGTTCGCTGCATGAAGGTCACGTGCAGGGTGTCTCTGCGCGGCACGAGGGGGACGAGCACCGAGGCTGGTCGAAAGCCCGGGATGCGCGCGG
>JAJRWW010000185.1 GCA_024276595.1 Myxococcota bacterium | reverse complement strand
TGCGCCGTCGCTCCACGATGCAACCGAAGGCCCTGCGTCGAGCCAGGATGCCCTGGCAGTTGGGGCAGGTGCGAACCAGATGGGACTCGATGGCCGCCGTGACCAGCTCCGCACGGCACACGGGGCACAGCAGGCCAGTGACCTGCCCCAACACCCGCACCCCCTCCTCGGTCTCCTTGGGAAAGTGAAAGGTCGTGCAGTAGTCGCAGACAAAGTACTCGCGGTCGGTGACCAGGCGCATGGGAGCGCCGCAGTTTTTGCAGTTCACGCTGAGCTCCCCGAGCTTTTGGTGAGATCATGCCAGCCGCAAGAAAAGTTGCAAGGTCAGCCAGGGGGGACGGGCCACCGAGCCTTGCCCCACGGTGTCTGCAGCAATCCAGAGCTGGGTGGCCCTCAGGCGGCCCCAAAAACCTCGCCCAGGCAGTCGATGGCGTGCTCCAGCCCCTCGTCGTCCACGTCCAGGTGGGTCACCAGGCGCCAGAGACCGCCCAGGGGCCTGAAGATGGCCACCCGTCGCCGGGCCATGGCCTCCACCAGGCGGAGGGGATCTGCGTCTGACTGGTGGGCAAACCAGACCATGTTGATGTCCCGACGCTCCTCACACACGGTCACGCCCTTGATCTCGCGGAGGGCCTCTGCCAGCCGTGCCGCCCGACCATGGTCCTCCGCGAGCCGGTCCACGTTGTGCTCCAGCGCCCACAGCCCCGCCGCCCCAAGGAGCCCCACCTGGCGCATCCCACCGCCCAGGATCTTCCGGCTCCGCCGCGCCCGGGCGACAAAACCTCGGCTGCCGCACAGCAGCGAGCCCACAGGGGCCCCGAGCCCCTTGCTCAGGCAGAACATCACCGAGTCGGCTCCCCTGGCCACCTCCGCCGCTGAGCAGCCCAGCGCCAGGGCCGCGTTGAAGATCCTGGCGCCGTCCATGTGCACCGGTACGCCCCGGCGGTGGGCCGCGTCCATGGCCGCTCGAAGGGATTCCAGGGGCTGCACCGCGCCGCTGGAGTGGGCACATTCCAGGCAGAGGAGGCCAGTCTCCGGGTGGTGGATGTCCTCCGTGCGAATGGCTCGATCCACCTCCTCGGGAGGCAGCACTCCAGTGGGGGCCCGGATGGGCGCCAGGGTGACCCCGGAGAGCACAGCCGCGGCACCCACCTCGTGCTCCTGGATGTGGCAAGGGAGACCAAGCACTACCTCGTCTCCCCGCTTGGTGTGGGTCATGATCGCCACCTGGTTGCCCATGGTGCCGCTGGCAACAAAGAGCCCCGCCTCCTGGCCCACGAGCGCTGCCCCGCGCTCCTCCAGGAGGGCCACCGTGGGGTCATCCCCGAACACGTCGTCACCCACCTCCGCCTTCAGCATGGCCTCCAGCATGGCGCCGCTCGGGCGAGTCACCGTGTCGCTGCGAAGGTCCACCAAAGTAGTCATGGTCAAAGATATACAGCCAGTGCCCGGGAGCGTCAAAGCGCCCGGGTCGATGGACGCGCCGAGGGACGCGCCGAGGGACGCGCCGAGGGACGCGCCCCGGAATGACGAGGGGGCCCCATCTCCAGGAGGCTGGAACCTGGACGGAGCGTCCGAGGGGCTCAGAGCCCCTCCAGCCACGCCACCAGGAATGAGTCGTCCTCCAGCAGGGGCGGGCGGACGATCACCCGAAGGTCTGGACGGGCGGCAGACAGAGCCCGCGCCAGCCTGGGCACGTCCTCGACGTAGTGCTTTCCCGGCGCAAGCAGAAGCGGCACCACAATGATCTCCCCTTGGGGAGGGATGGAGGCCGCATGGGCGAGGACCTCGTCCAGCGGCGAGCCCAGGCTCCACAACACATAGCCCGGCCTGGAGGCCGCCAGGCGCTCGGTCAGCCGTGCAAGGGTGGCCGCCACCTCCGGGCGTCCGCTGGGGTGGTGCACCACCACCCCCCAGGTCATGCGAGGGGCTTCGGTCATCCCTTCAGCACCAGCCGCCCTATCTCCCACATCATCCGCTCGTAGCCGGCAACCGAGCCCCTGCGCAGCATCCACAGGGGCCTGCTGCCCAGGCCGAATGTACGCACGCCCCCGCGCCCCCTGCGCACTTCGTCGAGGACCTCCGCGGCCACATCCTCGGCGCTGAGAGCAAAGGTCTCCATCCACCAGTCGATGATCCGACGACCCTGGTCCGAAAGGCCCGATGTCCAGCCATCGAGCACCCGCGTCTTGACAGCCCCGGGGCAAAGGCCGCTCACGCGGACACCGCGAGCTGCCAGCTCCAGGTCGAGCGCCTCGGAGAGGCCCACCACCGCGAACTTGGTGGCGGAGTACGGAGCGACCATGGGGAAGGCCATGAGGCCAGCGATGGACGCGGTGTTGACGATGTGCCCTGCGCCCTGCTCGATCATGCGCGGCAGGAAGGCTGCCACACCGTGGATGACCCCCATGAGGTTCACATCCACCGCCAGGCGCCAGTCCTCCAGGGATAACCGGTGAGCGTACCCTCCCACCACCACGCCGGCGTTGTTGAACAGCACGTCCACTCGCCCGTGGGCGGCAAGGACATCGTCGGCCAGGCCCGTCACCGCCTCCGGCTCGCGCACATCCACCACGTGGCCGGCAAAGCAGAGGCCCCGATCATCCATCTCCCTGTGCAGCTCCACCAGCCGGTCCCCGCGCACGTCCGCCCCGTGGACCCTGGCCCCCTCCTCGGCAAAGGCCAGCGCGGTGGCCCAGCCGATGCCCGAGCCGGCTCCAGTCACCACCACAACGCTGTCTTCGAAGGTTCGCCTCTTGTCCGTGGTCGCCATGTCAAGCTCCAGAGCACAACCTCTCCCGAGCCCTTTCATCACGTGCAGCAAGGGCGCTCGAAAGAGCCAGTGGCCAGATACTTAGCACGGCTGTACGCTCGCCGAAAGCAGTCCGAGCCGCCAGGGCCGCCCTTCCCCGGATCCAACCTGGGCCCTGTCATGGGTGCCCTTGCCAGAGCCGCCCCGGTCGGCTAGACAGGGCGCACCCACAGGACCCAGGAGCGACACATGAAGATCGGGCTTTTTGGATTCGCTGGCAGCGGAAAGACCACCGTGTTCAACCTGCTCACCGGGCTGCACGCGGACACCGGTCCCGGGGGGAAGAGCAAGACCAACCTTGGCGTCACCCGAGTGCCGGATGATCGGGTGGATTTCTTTGCTGGGATCTACAGGCCCAAGAAGACTGTCTACGCCGAGATCCACTTTTCGGACATGCCTGGGGATGCCCCCAGCAAGTCGTCTGGAGGGCTCTCTCCCCAGGTGGTGGGGGATCTGCGGACCATGGATGTGCTGGCGCTCGTGCTGCGCGCCTTCGAAAACCCCGCTCTCGATGCGAGCCCCGACCCCCTTCGGGACCTCCGGGCCATGGAGACCGAGCTGGTGCTGGCAGACCTGCAGGTGGTGGAGAAGCGCATCGAGCGCCTCCGAAAGGACCACAGCTCACCCAGGGAGCTGGAGGCGCTCGAGCGCTGCCTCCCGCACCTGGAGAATGAGCGCCCCATCCGCACCCTCGACCTGACCGACGACGAGCGAGCCCTGCTGCGGGGCTACAGACTTCTCACAGACAAGACCCTGCTGCTGCTGCTCAACACCAGCGAGGACTCCCCCGGCGCCAGCTTCCCCGAGCTGGAGGAGCACCTGGCCGGCGAGGCGCACCCCATTACGCTTTGCGCCGGCATCGAGACCGAGATCCTGGAGCTGGACCCAGAGGACCGAGACGCCTTTTTGGCCGACCTGGGCCTGGATGGCTCCGGCAGGGAGAGGTTCATCAAGCAGGCCTACGACGCCCTGGACCTGATCAGCTTCATCACCGTGGGTGAGGACGAGTGCCGCGCCTGGACCATCCCGAGGGGCACCGTGGCCCAAAAGGCGGCTGGCAAGGTGCACAGCGACATCGAGCGAGGCTTCATCCGCGCGGAGGTGATCAGCTACGAGGACTTCCGGGAGCACGGCAGCGAGAGCAAGGCAAAGGCTGCCGGGCGCTACCGCCTGGAGGGCAAGGACTACGTGGTGGCAGACGGTGACGTGATCAACTTCCGCTTCAATGTTTAGCCCGGAGAGAGAGACGTCGGGGAGTCAGCCCGCATGACCCTGGCTAGCGCCCTGGAGAGCCTGGGAGGCCTGGGAGGCCTGGCCACCAACGGAGAGGCCCTCTCCCTGCTGTGTGCCTTCATCTGGGCCGTTGCCGTGATCCTCTTCGCCAAGCTCGGCAAGGAGACGCCGCCCGTTGTCCTGAACCTGTTCAAGGGAGCCGTCGCGGTGGTCTTGCTCCCCCCCACCCTGCTCGTCCTGGGGATTCCCTTTTTCCCCGCAAATGTCGCCTGGACCGACTGGGTCCAGCTCCTGGCGAGCGGTGTGATCGGCATCTCCCTCGCCGACACTCTCTTCTTGGCGAGCCCCAACCGGCTGGGCGCGGGGCGAAACGCCATTGTGGACTGCCTGTACGCGCCCATGACCGTCCTGTGCGCCTGGCTTCTCCTCGGGGATCCCGTGACCTGGAAGCTCCTCGTGGCCCTGGCTCTGATGGTGAGCGCCATCTTCGTGGGGACCTGGGATCCAAGGGCGGATCCCGAGCACACCAGCCCGGCCAGGACCCGAGCTGGCATCGCCATCGGCGCCCTGGCGATGCTCCTCATGGCCGTGGGCATCGTCATCGCAAAGCCCGTGCTGGATCGCAGCGATCTCTTGTGGGCCATGCTCGTGAGGATGACCGGAGCGACGGCCTTTCTGGCGGGCCAGGCCCTGCTCCCCAGGTGGCGCAAGGCCACGGTCCGTATCTTCACCCCGGGGCGCCACTGGATCCCCCTGCTGACAGCCGGCTTCATTGGCGCCTACCTGGCCATGCTAGTCTGGCTGGCAGGCATGAAGTACACGTCCGTGTCGGTGGCCTCGGTGCTCAACCAGACCAGCACGATCATCGTGCCTTTGCTTGCGGCAATCTTCCTGCGCGAGCGCCTCACCTGGCGCAAGCTCCTGGCGGTCTGCATGGGCTTCGCCGGAGTGGCCATCCTGAACCTGCGCCTGCCTCAGCTCTGGGCGTGAGCCCCTGGC
>JAJRWW010000184.1 GCA_024276595.1 Myxococcota bacterium | reverse complement strand
TTCGGCCTGGTGTTCTCTCTCAATCACCGCGTGCTGGGGCCCCGCTTTGCCAACCTGCTCGCCGCCTCTCCCGTGCGCTTTTTGCTGGGTGCGCCTGAGCTGCTGGACCCTGGCTCGGCCCTGGGGCTGGGTGGCGCCTTTCTGGCCCTGTCGGTGATCCTGCTGCTGGCCCTTCTCTTGGGCTTCGTCGCCAGCTTCGCCGGGGTCTCCGGCCTGCTCCTCTCCCACGGGCTGGACCTGCCCTCCAGGCTCGACCAAAGCGAGCCGATTCCCTAGCGCCTGGGCGACCCTTGGCCGAGCGCGGCCCCTTTCGAAGCCGCCCTGCCCTGCCCTGTGGTAAAACCGTGGGACAGGCCATGCAGCGGAAGAAGACATCTCACCCAGGCCGCCTCCGGCGGTGGATCCTTGCCACCGGCTGGATCCTTGTGCTGGCAATGGCGCCGGGAGCGGCCACCTGTCCCGGCACCGCTCCTCCGGCGACCCTGCCTCTCCCCGCCACGGCAGATCCGCCGGTGGAGAGGGAGATCCGGGTGAGGCTCTGGGCTGGCGGCGGCGGCGACCTCCGGGGCACAGGCTTCGGCGGAGGGAGCGCCAGGGCCACCTTCTCTCCCATCGCCGGCATGCTCGTGGGCGCCGAGCTGGGCGGCGGGGCGAGCCAACGCTCGGATCAGCTCAGCTCCGCTTTGGGGGTCAAAAGAGAGACGGTAATATGCAGCCGTCTGCTTGTGGGCTATGGCTTTTGGCTGTACGCAAGCACCCTGTCCTTGGCCCTGGAGGCGGGGCTCACCCCTGGTCTCCACAGCGACCTGGGCGGCTTCGTGGGTCCCGACTTCACCATGACCGTCACCGTGGGTGGCAAGAAATGGTGGGGCCTGTCGGGGAGCTACCGTCTCACGTACATGGTGCCCAGCCGCGACGACCAGTGGAGCCCAGCCCTTTACCACCTGGCGGCCATCTCCTTGATGATTCCCAGGGCGGCGCGCTTCGGGCTGTTTTTGCAGGCGGGCATGGTCTACGGACACAGGTTTCCCCCGCCAGGCAACGCCTTCGGCTTCGTGGGCGCTGTTGGGTTCACCTTCCGCTACGCCCCCTGAGCTCGCCGCCAGAGGGACCGGGAACCGAGGTGTGTGCTGCCTCTTCTGCCATGGCGAGGACGCCGAGTCAGATCTGATCCGCGAGCCAGTACCCCATGAAGGTGGCGTAGGTCGAGTCCGTGCCGGTGCAGCCGCCCCGATCGGCGTTGTCCACGGAGGCCACCTGCCAGCCGCAAAAGCGCACGTCCGAGTGGTAGTACTCGCGGTTGCCCAGGTGCGCCACCTCGTCCACCAAGGGGACCTGGGGGTTTCCCACGTTCCGGCCAGGCTAGATGCCCAGCCGCACCAGGTCGAGCTCCTCGCAGTGATCGGCGAAGAAGGCGCCGTTGTCGCAGTCCTGGAGGTCCTTGTAGTTGGCGTGCTTCCACTCCGACACGTACACCACCGGATGCTCCACGCCAGTGGCGTCAGCCACCGTCTGCATCTGCTGGGCATCGACCCACGCGGAGCTGTCGGAGAGCGACCGGTAGTGGGCCGACAGGAAGACCCGATCCAGGTGCCATGGACCACCACCAGAGATCTCCACGACCACGAACTCCGAGTCGCCCAGGTGGCTCGTGAGCCCTCCCAGGTCCGGGTCCCCGTAGTCCGCAAAGTAGCTCATGGCGTAGAAGATGGAGAGACCGCCCCCTCCTCCCGGCCGGGGCTCCACCGCGAAGTGCGGAAGGCGCGCCGCCCGGAACCCCTCCTCGCTCGCCGACAGCCAGAGAAAGGGCTCGAACTGCTGGGCCAGCCGCAGCTCCTCGCTGTCGTACAGAGAGTCCTGGTCCCTGTCACAGTCGGCCAGGTCATCGAAGTGGCTCTGGGGCAACCACTGCCGACAGGCGTCGTCGCACACCCCATTCCCCGCCCAGCCGCACGGGTCCGCCGCCCCACAGGTGCAGGCGTTGTAGGAGGTGGCGTCGCAGGTCCCCAGGCAGGGGCCATCCGGCGCCGCGTCCACGGCTCCATCCCCTCCCGCGTCCTTCGCCACCGATGCGTCCCAGCCAGAGTCTGTCGCCCCGTCCGAGACACCAGAGTCCGGCGCAGCGCCGTCCGCCCACACCCCCACGTCCCGGCCGCCAGAGGAGCCTCCGCAACCCACCAGCATCAGCCCTGCGACCAGAGCACAGGTCGGGACCAGCCACGGGAGCTCGACCCATGCCCGCAGGCACGACTCGCCCCAAAGCTCCCAAGAGCATGTTCTGCGCGGCCGCGTGCTCATCTGGAGACGATCAGCTCCTCACCCACAACTATCGGACGGCAGGGCCACCCTAGTCAAGGGCCGGGGCCCTGCAATCGCTTCAAGGGCTGGGGCCCTGCAATCGCTTCAAGGGCTGGGGCCCTGCCATGGCTGCGGTCGAGAGCTCGGACGGCGGGCGTTGGCTCCCCCATCCTGCCGCCTAGGGCGCCTCGTACATGAGGTACACGCTCCTTCGCATCCCCAGAGCCTCGTAAACACGCTGCGCGGTGCGGTTCTCCCGCGCCACGTACAGCCTGAACCCGCAGACATTGCCCGCATCCTCGGCGAGATCTCGCACGAACAGATACAGGCGACGGTAGACCCCACGGCGCCGGGCCTCGGGTCGCACGTACACCGACTGGATCCACCAGATCTCTGCGCAGCGCCAGTCGCTCCACTCAGGGGTGACCATGAGCGAACCCACCACGGCGCCAGCCTCCCGGGCCACCACGTAAAACCCCCGGTGAGCCTCCTCCATGAGCCTCTCCACGCCGGCGGTCACCGTGTCCCGATCCAGGCCCTTGGCCTCGGTCTCGGCCGCCATGGAGAGGTTGAAGGTCACCAGGTCTCCGACGTCGGAGGATCGGGCCAGCTCTATTTTCAGGGAGCCTCCCACGGCGCACTCAGCGCGGGGGGCGCCTCGGAGCCGCCGGGGGATCTCTCCATCGGGCGGCGCGGCCCACTGTGGCGGTCCGCCTCATCCCCCAGAGCTCCCCCGGAGGATCTCGGTGACCTCCCCCTTGTCGGGGAAGCGCCCGGTGTCGGCCTTGCTGTAGACGAGCCGTCCATCCACGAACACATCGAAGACACCACCGCTGCCTCGGTCCAGCTCCACGTTGGCTCCAAAGCTCTCCACCAGCTCCGCCTCCAGCCTGGAGGCGTCCGGGAGGTAGTTTCAGGCGCCGCAGTACTTGATCCTGACCTTCATGGATCCCTCATGGCCGGACCACCCGGCTCTGTCTGGGAGTGTATACCACGCCAAAAGGAAAAAGGGCCAGCCCTGGTGGCCCTCGGCTGGCCCCCTCGGCTTGGCCCCCTCGGCTTGGCCCCTCGGCTGGCCCCTCGGCTTGGCCCCTTGGCTTGGAGGCCTGGGGAGGTTACGTTGTCTGGACCAGACAGCCAGCAGACCCAGCAGACCCAGCAGACCCAGCAGACCCAGCAGACCCAGCAGACCCAGCAGCCAGGAGCCCAAGCATGACCAACGAAGAAGCCATAGGGATCGCCATCGAGCTCGAAAAGCGGGTCGCCCAGGTGTACCGGGAGGCCGCCGCCGCCACCAACGACGAGATCGGGCAAAGGATCTTCTCCGCGCTCGCCCAGGAGGAGGAGGGGCACGTGGCGTACCTGCAGCACAGGGCGCAGCAGCTCAGTGCAGACGGAGCCCTCACCGTGGAGCCGCTAGCGACATCGGTCCCAACGCCCGAGAGCCTGATCCGGACCGCCGACGAGGCGGGAGGTGCGACCCCTGTGGACCGGAGCCAGGAGATGGAGTATCTCCGGCAGGCGCTCCAGGCGGAGGAGGAGACCAGCGCTTTTTACGAGCGCATG
>JAJRWW010000183.1 GCA_024276595.1 Myxococcota bacterium | reverse complement strand
GAGGCCGCCCCCGAGGCCGAGGCCGCCCCCGAGGCCGAGGCCGCCCCCGAGGCCGAGGCCGCCCCCGAGGCCGAGGCCGCCCCCGAGGCCGAGGCCGCCCCCGAGGCCGAGGCCGCCCCTGGCGACACGGCTGAAGAGACAGAGCCCAAGCAGGACTAGCGCCCCCAGGCCTCCCTTCCTCCTCCCCTCCTCCCTCCTCCACGCCATCAGCAGTACGGTCGACAGCAGGGCAGCTTGTATCACATGGTGATGCGTTTCCCCTTGCATCCTCCAGTTTGCGTGTTACATTGTATCTCATTGTGACACACGACAAGCAGAGCCCATCGCACGAGCCCGGAGCCTCCAAGAGTCAGCGCCGCAAGGAGAAGGTTCTGCACACCCGCGTGTCGATGGTGCTGGAGCAGGAGCTCAAGGCCCTTGCCAGGAACCTGCGGGTGCCGGTCTCCAACCTGGTGCGCACCATATTGCAGGACGCTCTTGCCACCGCCGGGGCCCTTGGGAGGGTGGCAGAGGACGAGCTACGCGGTGCGGCTGAGAGGCTGGCGCACAATCGAGCTCGTCTGGATGCGGCCGCTGCCGTCCAGGGACAGGCCCTTCGGGAGAGCCTCCTGGCCAGGGACCTGGATCTGCCTCCAGAGCCGGTGCATCAGGGGCCTGCAGCAACGCCTCTGGCGAGGAAAGACGACGACCCTACCCAGCAGCACCCCGCGGGCAGCTCCCGGAGCGTCCTGGAGGGGGTGCTGGGCTTCCAGCAGATGCTGCTGGCGGCTCCAACCACCTGCTCGAGCTGCGGAGCTGCTCTGCAGGTGGGTGAGACAGCATACCTCGGTGTGCGTGGCACGCCGGGCCCTCAGGTAATCATCGGGCAGGAATGTCTGCCCGAAAAAAAGGAGAAAGAGTGATGACAGACCAGACACATGACACCGCCGGGCACAGTGACGAGACATCCGGGCAGAGACACGAGGAGATCCTGGGCAAGACGCTTTCCGAGCTGGAGGCGGTGGGTCGCGCCTGGGCGGATCACGGGCTCCGGGTGGGGGCCGCCGCCCTGGAGACATCGGCCCAGACCCTCTCCCACACCGCCAACCTGCTGCAGAGCATCGCCAGCACCCTCGGCGCGCAGAAGCAGTAGCCGTCCGCGCCCCGCTGGACCGATTTCCCTTCCTCTCCCGCAAAGATTCTGGTCGAGCCTCGCTGAGGTGGGGCTGGCTCGCACCGGAGAGCCCCCCCGGGGCCGATCCCACGGCCTTTCAGGATGCGACCGCCCGCGTCTTGCGGATGCTATACTTCACTGGCGCACCCGCAGTGGAGGACCCGTGCTCGGCAAGACCCTTGGCCGCTATGAGATCCTGGATGAGCTGGGAAGCGGTGGAATGGCCACGGTGTACCGGGCAAGGGACCTGGAGCTGGGACGCCAGGTGGCCATCAAGATGATGCACCCACACCTGGCAAAGCGGGAGGAGCACGCCGAGCGGTTTCGCAGGGAGGCTCGGGCCGTGGCGGCGCTACACCACCCCCACATCATCGAGATCCATGACTTCGTGCGTTTTTCCGACAGTGAAGGTCAGTCCTACACGTTCATGGTCTCAGAGCTCATCGAGGGGCCATCCCTGGCAGACTTCCTCAAGGAGCGCGACAGGCTCCTCCCCGAGGTGGCAGCGCTCGTGGCCGCCAAGGTGGCGGAGGGGTTGGCGGCGGCACACCGCGCCGGCATCGTACACCGGGACGTGAAGCCCGAGAACGTCTTGGTGGCCCCTGGGGGACGCGTGGTGCTCACTGACTTTGGTATCGCCAGGGTGCTCGAAGGTGAGACCGTCACGGCCACCGGGGCCCTCATCGGGTCCCCGTCATACATGTCGCCCGAGCAGGCCAAGGGGGTGCGACCGGTGCCCGGGAGCGACTGCTTCTCCCTGGGAGTGTTGCTCTACAGGATGGTCACCGGCCGCCTGCCCTTCCCCGGCAAGGACCCGCTGACCGTGATCTCATCCATCCTCAAGGGGAGGTACGTGCCGTCCTTGCAGGTGGCGCCAACGGTGGGCTCCACCCTCGACGGGGTCATAGCCCGCTGCCTGGAGCCGGACCCGCGGGCGCGCGTCGGAAGCGCGGAGGAGCTCGCCGAGGAGCTCGTGGACTTTGCGGCAGAGGGGGGGCTCACGGACCCAGATGTGGAGCTGGAGAGGCTCTTTGGGGCGCCCGAGGAGTATCAGGCCAGTGCCACCAGGCGCGTGGTGGCGAGCCTGCTGGAGCGGGCTGAGACCAGGTCCAGGACCGGCGCCCTGGCTTCTGCCCTGGCGCTCTGCGACCGCGTGCTGTCCATGGAGCCGGACAACGTCGAGGCCCTCCGTATCGTGCAGAACGTGGGCCGGCGGCGCTCCCGGTCGAAGCTCTTGCAAGGACTGGGAGCTGCGCTGCTCGTTATGCTCATGGCCGGGGTGGCGTGGGGTGCCCACCGATATGGGCTCTGGGGCGCTGCTCCCAGGGGAGGGGACGGGGTGGCCTCGGGGAAGGGCGCCTCGGCAGCGCACGTCCTGGACGGTGACACACCGGGTCAAGGGGCAGGCGATGCCGGCGCACGCGGCGTGGGCGCAGGTGCAGGGGTCACCGGAGACGTCACCAGGGCCCCTGGTGCACGCCACCCAGGCGGGCCTCATGTCTCGCAACCGGCCGGCGATCTTCGGTCCCCCCACGGTCCACTCCAGCACATGACCGCTGGCCGCCGTGTCGCTGCTCCTCCACCGGTCCTCCGCCGCCTGGCGCGCGGCAGCGTTGCCGGGGCGCGCCCAAGGAATCGACCTCCGGGAATGGGCTCGGGGAAGCCAGCGCCTGGCATGTCCCCTCCGTCGAGCGCCAGTGGCGATGGGAGACCGCTGCCCGGCTCGGAGCGACCTCGGCCGAGGCCAACCCCTGGTCGCCTTCAGGTGCTGGTAATGCCTTTTTGTGACGTGACGGTGGACGGTCACCCCTTTGGTCGCTCCCCCATGCCCAGGCCGCGTGCCATCGCCGCTGGCTCCCACCGGGTGAGCTGCCGCCACCCTGTCTCCGGCAGGACGTTCTCCCGGACAGTGGTTGTCTGGCCCGGGAAGCTCACCCGCATCCGACACTCCCTGCTGGCCCCCACCCGGGTGCTCGTGCGGCTGAGTCGGGGGACATCCATCGTGGTGGGCGCTGCGAGCTACCGGACGGGCCGGGCGGCCATCCTCCCTGGGCGTCACCCCTATCGCCTCATGCGAGGCGCCAGCCTCGTGGCGAGGGGGTGGCTGAGCATTCCTCCTGGCCGCTGCACCCTGGTGGATACCCCCTCCCCGCGCTGTCGGTAGCCACCACTGGCGCCCGCAGGCACCCTTCGCCGCTGGGCACCGAGAAGGAAAGGGAGCTCAGGAGCTCAGGAGCTGGTCAATGGCCTCTCTGAGCTGGGCCGCCCTGATGGGCTTCTCCATGACGATGTTGGCGCCCAGCATCGCCGCGGCCCTGAGGTATCCACCCGGGGGAGCAGCCCCCCCTCCGGAGATGGCGATTATCTTCACGTCCGGGTGGTCACGTCTGAGGTTGTTTATCGTCTCGATCCCGTCGGACTCGGGCATCAGGATGTCCGTGATCACCAGGTCGGGTTGGTTGGCGTCAAACAGGCGGAGCCCCTCCTTGCCGTTCTCAGCGAGATCCACCCGGTGCCCCGCCATCTCCAGCACGCGCGCAAAGTATCGGCGTACCGTGGGCTCGTCGTCTATGAGCAGAATGTGCGCCATGTGAAAAGCGTAGGTGAAAACGCGGCAAACAGCAACGCGCCCCAAAAGGTCACGATGGCCTCCATGATGGATCTGTCGGCTAGGGGGTGCACACCCCCTGGCCCGGAAAGCCCGGGTCCGGGATGGTGCAGGACCAGCCCGTGGGGCAGGAGTGGCCCGGGTAGCCCATGCCGCAGGGGAGCACGCAAAAGCCCCCTCCGTTCTGAAGGTCGGGGGCGCAGATTCCCTGAGGGGAGGTTGCCGTGTCGCACTCGCCTCCCCAGAGGCCAGGGGTGGAGCAGGGCCTGGTGCAGGAGCCAATGGTGCCGTTCGAGAGCCACACGCAGGTGTGGTCCGGTTGCCCGCACTCGGAGTCGTCGCTGCACACCTGGTCGAAGTCGAACCAGTAGGCGCAGTAGTAACTGTCGGAGCAGTCGAAGTCGTAGCAGTCGGGGTAGCCGTCGTTGTCGTCGTCCACGCCGTTGGTGCAGCTCACCTCACCACCGGCGCAGGAGAAGTCCAGGTAGCAGTCGGGGTCGGCGCAGTCGATGAGCCCGTCGCTGTCGTTGTCGGCTCCGTCGTAGCAGATGGACTCAGCGTTTGCACAGGCGGCGGCGCCGTAGCATTCGGGGTCGGCGCAGTCGATGAGCCCGTCGAGGTTGTTGTCCACGCCATCCTCGCAGTCCTCCATGGGCATCACGCAGACGCCAGAGAGCCAGCAGTCGGGATCCTCGCAGTCGGTCATGCCATCGCCGTCGTCATCGAAGCCGTCCTCGCAGTCCACCTCGACGAGCGGATCGCAGTAGACCACCAGGTCGAAGTCGCCAGGCGAAGTCGGGCTGTCCACGACCAGGTACACGTCCGTGACGCCTTCCGGCACCAGGGTGAGGGATCTGTCGTTTCCGCCAGCGTGGGAGCTGCTGAGGCAGTCTCCGAGAGCGTCGCAGCCCGGGGCTCCCTCATCGCCGGGGAGGGCGAGGAGGTTCAGCTCTCCACCGGAGGAGTAGTCGGAGAGAAATACCGTGATCACGGTGCCGGGGAAGATGCTCAGCTTGAAGTAGGCCTCCGGGCCGGAGAGCATGGTGCCCACGCAACCGTAGTCCTGGAGGTTGTCTAGGCGTCCGAGGGTGGTGCCCGGAACGTAGGAGTCGCAGTAAAGCAGGGTCGCGGGCTTGCACGTGGTGTTTGGTGTGCACCCGAGCTGGCCCGCGCAGGCGGGATCGTCGCAGTCTGTGAGGCCGTTGGCGTCGTTGTCCAGGCCGTCCACACAGTCCAGCTCTGTGCACCAGGGGCTGGTCTGGCAGTCCGGATCGTTACAGTCGGTGAGGCCGTCGCCGTCGTCATCGGCTCCGTTGTTGCAGAGCTCCACCAGGTTACAGGGGGGGGCGAATCGGCAGTCGATGTCCTCGCAGTCCACGTCGCCGTCAGCGTCGTCATCCACGCCGTTGTCGCATCTTTCAGGGACGCACCCCAAAGCCCCCGTGCAGTCCACGTCCTGGCAGTCTACGTCGCCGTCGCCGTCGTTGTCCAGGCCGTCGTCGCAGATCTCCTGGCATGTCCCGGCCTGGGCGCAGTCGTCGTCCTGGCAGTCTGTGAGGCCGTCGCCGTCGTTGTCCAGGCCATCGTTGCAGACGAGCTCCACCTCCGGATGGCAGGCAGGATCCTGGTTGCAGTCTGCGTCCTCGCAGTCCACGTCGCCGTCACCGTCGTCGTCCGCGCCGTTGTCGCAGGCGAGCTCCACGTAGCCCAGGCAGTAGGCGTGACCCACGCACTGCGGGTCGCCGCAGTCGGTCAGGCCGTCGCCGTTGTCGTCGACGCCGTTGGCGCAGTTCTCCAGCCCCACCAGGGCCGTCTCGTCGATGCCGCCACAGCCGGCCGGGGCTGCCAAGGACAATGCGGTCACGAGAGCAAAGGCAAGAGCATGGCGCGAGGCGAACGCCCGGGCTTTTGGGGCCACGCCGGTGGACGCGCAGACCTCTGGCTCAGACAGATCGTCCCCTGGAGGGAGCCCGGGATGTCTCACGTGCTCGAGGAAACCAGGACGTCTCATTGGGTATCTCCTATGATAGCGCTTATGGCAGTCATCCTTCAGTACTTGCCATTATGCCCATACTCGGGCCAGGAGATCAAACCGCCCAACCGTGGTTCGCCTCCACCCAACCTTGTGTCACGGCCCCCTGTGGAGTCGGTGGAGGGAGTGAAAGGAGGGGAGCGATCACGACGGGGCGATTTGGTGCTATACACGGGAGAGCTACCGCTGGGGGCCGCGTCCCCCATGGTGGGCCGTCCCCCGCCATTGCGCAGGACGGGTCTTTTGGCACAGCGAGGAGCAGCAAATGATGGACTTTAGCAAGGATCCGCGTGAGGCGGAGAAGCAGATCCAGGCGATCATCTACTACCTGGTCACCTTTGGGTACATTGACGGGGACTTCGATCCCGAGGAGCAGGCCTTCGTAAAGGACTACATCTGTAAGATCGTCGAGCACAAGCTGCAGCAGTCGGATGCCTACAAGGAGATGCCCCCTAAGGCCCTGGCGCAGCTCAAGGCGGAGCAGGAGGAGCATTACCTGCTGGTCTTTGAGCAGAACGACCAGGCCGTACGGGAGCTCTTCACGGAGGTGGTGGACTCCCAGGAGACGGTCCAGAAGTTCATCCGCCACCGGCTGAAGCTGCGCTGCTACGAGATATTCCGGAGCTTCGATGAGGCCAACCGCAACGCCCTGATGGAGGTGATAGACGAGTTCATCATGGCCGACGGGGTGGAGCACCCGGCTGAGGTGGAGTTCAGGAACGAGCTGGCGGACCTCTTGCACCTGGAGATCATGCTGGACATGGATGACCTCGAGGTCATCCCCTCCACGCTGGAGGTGACTGACGAGGTCGCCCGGAAGATTGCCCAGACCAACCACCCGTTTATGCGCAACCTGGAGGTGCACTACTCGGGGGACGAGTCAGAGCGCAACGCCCAGGCGGCCGAGGAGATGCAGCTCATCGAGGACACCATCAGTCGCATGAACGAGCTGCGCGAGAAGGGCAAGGGGAGGCTGGAAGGAGTCCGGTCCTTTGCCGATCTCATGGACGGAGAGGATTTCTTCCTGGACGGGTACGTCTTCGTGATACCGCCCAGGCCGGGCCAGCGATACGACATCACGGTGCTTGGGGATCTTCACGGCTGCTATAGCTGCCTCAAGGGCGCGCTAATGCAGGCCGACTTCTTCAACAAGGTGGAGGCCTATCGACAGGACCCGGAGAACACTCCCAAGCCGCTGGTGATCCTGCTCGGAGACTACATCGACCGGGGCAAGTTCAGCTACGCAGGGATCCTGCGCGCGGTGATGCGGCTCTTTTTGAAGTACCCTGGCCATGTCTTTCCCCTCCGCGGGAACCACGAGTACTACATCGAGTACGAGGGCACCATCTATGGGGGGGTGTTGCCGGCTGAGGCCATCAACGTGCACCGTGACTACCTGCCGCGGGAGTTCTTCTTGACCTACATGAGGTTCTTTGAGCAGCTTCCCACGGTGGCTGTCTTCGACCAGATGTTCTTCGTGCACGCCGGCATTCCCAAGGATGAGGTCCTCGATAGCTGGCCGGACCTGAGCAAGCTCAATGAGGACGAGGTGCGCTTCCAGATGCTCTGGTCGGATCCGAGCGAGGCCGATGTGATCCCCAAGAGCCTGCAGGAGGAGAGTGCGCGCTTCCCCTTCGGCACCCTTCAGTTTGCGAGCTTCATGGCCACCGTGGGCTGCTCGGTCATGGTGCGCGGTCACACCAAGGTGGTCGAGGGCTTCAAGACCGTGGTGGACGACGGCAACCACAAGCTGCTCAACCTGTTCTCCGCCGGTGGGCAGTACAACGACGACCTCCCCTCGGGCAGCAGCTACAGGTCGGTGACCCCCAAGGCGCTCACGGTCACCTTCCATGACGGTGAGCTCACAGCCACCCCGTGGACAATCGACTACGAGTCGTACAACTCACCAGTGTACAATCGGTTCTTCAGCGTGTCTCCGGCCATCGACTACGAGGACAAGAGCTGACAGGCCCCCGCAGGTGTCCGGGGGCAGAGGCGGCTACTGCCGGGGGATCTGCCCCGCCTCTTTCCTGGCGCGGCCCTCGAGGTGCTTTTCGATGAGCCCAAGCACGCCCCCGGTGGCGCAGGTGACGTGCCACCGGAAAGGCGGAGAGTCACCCTTGAGCCAGCGCAGGGCCAGCACCGCGTTTCGCCGAATCATCCCTTTCGAGTTCCTGGCGTCCTACGCGCGGGAGACCACCAGGGTGACACGTCTCTTTCCGCCAGGGAGGTCCTCGACCCGCCCCCGGAGCATTCTGTCAACCTTGAACTGGAGCACTACCTGCTTGACTGCGGCCCCGGAGAGGGTGTCCACCACCTCCTCGATGTGTCCCAGGGCGACGAGGTCAGCCTCCTGGCAACGCCTGGCTGAGAGCTCGTGCTCACGCCTGGCCCAGGGCTCGCTGGAGGAAACCCAGGGGGCGCAGACATCCGTGGAGTCGTCGAATAGACTGGCCAGGCGAGGGCTCCAGGGCTGGGCGAAGCGCTTGGAGAAGCGGCTAGCCGGGCACCCCGCCGCGAGCAAGCTCATCCACGCCCCCGCCAGGATGGCCACCAGCGCCACAGGAGGAGGCCATCCCGGCCTCGGTGGAGAGAGACGGGGAGCAGCCCTGCTGCCGCGATGTGTCGAGGCGCTGTCTGCCGAGGAGCTGGAGGACGGTGTGTGCATGGCAATCATTCGCGGCAGGGAGGGCTGGCCACCTCGCGAGCACGTCCGGGAGTGTACCACGCCAGCGAGCCGGCACAAGCGCGGGCCACCCACTTGGGTCTCTTTCCACCCGGTTTGCAGGCTGGTATGATCGCTCCAAGGAGGTGAGCGTCGTGAGGTTCGAGAGCTTGCAGATGGTGCTGTGTGTGGTGCTGGGTGCGTGGGTTTCGGTCGGCTCGGGGTGCGGATCGAGGGGTGGGCGTTCTTCGGCCGGACGCTCCTCGGCCGGGAGCTCTTCGGCCGGGAGAACCGCCATGTCTGCGACACAAAAGGGCAATCCTTTTTTCCGAAGTGAGCTGAGGTCTGGCGCGCAGGTCAAGCTCACCAGGCACTATCACTGGTCAAAGCGGTCTCGGCAGAGGTTCGTGAGCTACTGGATCGACAGGACGGCGGTTACCAGGCGCGCCTACGCCGCCTGGCTGGCCACATCGCCGCCCTTGGGCAAGCAGCTCCAGCGCTGCAAGGGGAACAAGTCCTTTGCCCCCGAGAAGACATGCGCGCCCAGGTTTCCCAGGTGCAAGGGAGCCGATTGCCCCGTTACCTGCGTGGACTGGTGCGACGCATGGGCCTACTGTCGCGCCGTCGGAAAGACCCTCTGCGGCCGCATCGGCGGTGGCGCCAACGCCTGGCGAAAGCACACGGACGCCCGGCTGAGCCAGTGGCACAACGCCTGTGTTGCTCAGAACGTCAAGGACGCACCCAGGCTCGTGGTTGGCAAGGTCTGGGAGTGGGTGGACACCTGTGAGTCGGGCTCTCCCTGGGCCAGGTGCCGCACTCGCACCGTTAACCGTGGAATCCCTGGACGGCACGACCCGGCGGCCGGGCGCCACGTGACCTGCTTCTCCTCCAACGCCTACGCGCGTCTGACGCGCTGGGCGCACGTTGGATTTCGTTGCTGTCGGCAGGCAGTAACCCGCGATTGACATTACGCAGGCACAGCTCTGCCTGCCCCAGGGATGCGGCCTGACCGTGTATGGGGGGCTCAGCGATGAACCTCTAGGGCCTCGCGCAGCCGTCGGCTCAGGCGTTCTTGCACGGCCTCGTCCAGTGGCTCCGGATCTGCTAGGAGCTTGCGGATGTCAGCTACGGTGCTCGCGTACGCACCTCCAAAGCGCTCGCACCAGTTGCAGTCACGCAGGTGGGCTTCAATTTGCTCTCTGGTGGCCGCGTCCAATCTTCCGTCCAGGAGGTCCGCCAGGTGATCCAGCACCTCCAGGCAGCGGATGCCGCCAACTTCACGGTCGTGTGCCACGCCGGCCTCCTTGGGATCACTGGTCACTTCGGCCTCCTCTTCGCAGCGCGGCCATGAGGCGCAGGCGAGCACGGTGGAGCCGGGTCTTGAGAGCGGAGAGGCCCACATCCAACAGCGCTGCTGCCTCGGGTCCGGATAGGCCCTCCATGTCGCGTAGCACCAGCACGGCGCGGTCAGCCTCGGAGAGGCTCTCCATGGCCTCCAACAAAGCATCCCGCCTTTCACCCAGGGCCGCCGCCTGCTCGGGGCTCGGATCTGTGCCCCACCCAGCGTCGGCGCCGAGATGCTCCAGGGGCACGGTGCTCGTGGGCTCCCCAGCACGGGGACGCTGAACACGCGCCGCCTTGTTCCGGGCGATGGCGAGGAGCCAGGTGCGAACCGAGGAGTCACCCTTGAAGCCGTCGGCGTGTCGCCAGGCCGCCACGAAGGCCTCCTGGAGCACGTCCTCGGCCATGGCCTCAGATGAGGTGAGCGCTCGGGCGAGCCGGAAGACGGCGGACTGGTGGCTGGCCACCAGCGCTCCGAAGGCGTCCCGATCGCCTCTGGCCGCTCGCCTCATTAGCTCTAGGTCTTGGATGTCTGTGTCTTGAGGGGGCAAGTGGACATTCCCAAAAGGGTGTACAGAGGACAGCTACCCACCAATCCGGTGACCAGCGGGACCAACCCTATCAGGCCCCAGTAGGTCTGGGGGCCGAAAAAGACCAGCGACAGCAAAAAGACTCCGAGGACGATTCGGATGACGCGCTCGGCGATGTGCTCGTTTTTCGGAAGCAGCTTCTCAAACATGGTATTGGCTCCTTGGAGGCCGTGGGTTGTTTCTCCATTGAGCAGGCCCTCAACTGACTTTTTGGCCGGGCTCAGACATGTAGAGTCACAGCAGCGCCAAAAGGATTCACCCGGGCGGCACGGACACACCTGATCAGAGCTGCGCGGCCATGACCACACTGGACCAGCCGCCAGGGCCGTGCTAATGGATCGCGTTGCCATGGATAACGAGAGGTTTCTCAGGTACCGGCCCGGAAGACACGAGAGCTGGCGGCTCGTGGTCCTTGTGGGGATGAGCGTGAG
>JAJRWW010000182.1 GCA_024276595.1 Myxococcota bacterium | reverse complement strand
GCCCAGGGGGAGCTCCCAGGGGTAGCTCCTCGTCGTGCCGTGGCAGTCGGCGCACTCTATCTCCACCTGTCCCAGGGTTGTGCCGGCCAGGAAGCCGTCGCCGTGCACGTCTCCGGTTGTGTGGCAGTCCATGCAGAGCATGCCACGTCTGGAGTGGATGTCCTTGTGCATGGCCAGGTAGCGCTTGGTGTGCAGCTTGGGCTGGCCCTTGCCGGTGGCGCTCCACGGGGAGCTGTAGGCGCTCTCCATGAGCCCCTGAAACGAGACGCCGATGCGCTTTCCGCGGTCGTGACAGGTGGTGCAGGTCTCCACCGGAATCCCGGTGTAGCTCACTCCGTTGACCGTGACCTTGGCCTTGGGGCCCGACTGAATGGAGTGGACCAGGAGCCTCCCAGGCTGGTCGCGTGGGATGGTCTTGTCGTGCCCTTCGTACAGACCCTCGTTGCCGTAGGGGATGTGGCACGCGGAGCATCCCATGCCCCGGTAGTCACCCCGGGTCTGCCTGCCGCGCACGCCCAGGTGGCAGCGCTGGCACTCGGTGCGCAGGTACGTGAAGGCGGCCAGGTAGGGCTCCTTCTTCACTCGTGACACGTCCTGGGGGAAGTCGGGCACCTGCAGGTGCCTGTTGACGAACACGAGCGGGAAGAGATGCCTGAGCCTCTCCATGTAGGCCCTGTAGGCCTCGGTGCCCTTGCGTGCGGCAGGGGACTCGGGGTTTTTCGCCGGATAGTTGCCCCATCTGTGCTCGTAGCCCGTAAGGGCTCCGAAGGCCCAGGCCGTGCCCTGGATCTTCCCCGCCTCGGTCATCATGAGGCTGTTTTGCTGGGTGGCCACGTGCTCGGGGTGGCAGCTCCCGCAAGTGCTCTCGTTGATCCATGGGCTGCCCGGGTCGCCATAAAAGCCCCTGGGGCCTCCGGAGGAGGCAAGGGATGAGGGAGAGCCCCTGTGAGCGGCTGCCTTTGTAGCGGCCCTGGGATCACCGCCATGGCACACCACGCAGCCCGCGGGGTCCCCGTGAGCTCGCCCCGCCTCGAGCAGGGCGGTTTGCATTCCCGTTCCGGGCCGCCTGATGGGCTCTATTCCCTGGTGGCATCCCGAGAGGGTGCAGCCGGAGGCGCCGGTGGGCACGGATCGGCCGGGCCTGCTGGGAGCCCCTGTCTCTGGTGCGGCCCTCGCCGCGGCCGAGCCCGAGGGGAGGGGAGGGGAGCGCCTCGGCGCGGGCGGGCGCGGGGCCGAGCGCGGCTGTGGGCGCGGCTGTGGGCGCGGATGGGAGTCGGACATGGTGGCGATGGCCAGCAGCGCTGGTAGAGCAAATGCGATGTATCCTCTCAACTGGACCTCACAGGCGATGAGCGATGGGTGTCCAACACCCGTCCAACACCCGTAGCGTGGTGAGGGGCCGGCCGCAAGTGTTGCCCGAGCGGAGCCAGGGTGGTCGCCGGCCTGGTGGACATGGCCGCGGGGCCGTCGTCCGGCAAGGGAGGGAGAGCATGATTGGCTCGACCTTCGTCGTGCGGCGCGTCCGTTAGCACGCCCTCGGGGAGGAGCCGGTTGCTATCGGAGATCGTCAGCTCATCGATCGCCTCGTCCCGCACGTGGTAGACGATCCCGTGCGTGCGCCTGAGAGCGACATTTCCGGGGCGGGGAACTAGTTAACAATCACTCACGAGCTACAACCATCTGGTTTCCCTAGCTTTGGACTAAGAAAAGCCTTGTCGTGGCGCCCTGGAGCAACTAAATTGACATGCGAAAGGAAGCGCGAGTCGTACGCCACAACACTGCCTTACGAGACGACTCGTCCAAAGTGATCCATGAAGCTCTCTACCCGTGCCAGATATGCCATCCGCGTGCTGCTGGACATCGCGGCCCGAAGGGACGAAGATCGCCCGATCCAGCTCAACGACGTTGCCGAGCGCACCGGCATCTCCAGGCGCTACCTGGACCAGATCGTCATGCCCCTCAAGAGCGCCGGTCTCCTGATTGGCACCAAGGGCCGCCATGGGGGCTACCAGCTCGCGAAGGCGCCCGAGGCCATCTACCTGCTGGACATCGTGGAGGCGACCATCGGCCCGGTGAACCTCGTGGAGTGCGTGCAGTCTCCCCAGACCTGCGAGCGCAGCGATGAGTGCCCGGCGCGGCTCCTCTACAGGCTCCTGAGCGCCTCCATGCGCACCACCCTGACCGACTACACCCTCAAGGACCTGGGAACAAAAGACGTGTTGGCCCAGATGAAGCAGAAGGTCGAGGGCCTGGAGGCTGCCCTGTGACCTGATTTCTGCAGGCAGCGCGGCTCCTGGCAGCGCGGCATCGGAGCGCATGGCGCGCGCTCGTTGGCCCGTGCTGCTCTGTCATTGTTCCGCCTGGGTCAGTGCGAGCGTTCCATCGCAGGGCCAGGGGAGGCGCAGGTGTCCCACCGGGCGCATGGCCCCACCGGGCGCATGGCCCCACGTCGTGCCAGCACGGCGAGGTGCTTCCCGTAGAGCAGCGGCTTTGCAACGAGGCAACCTCCTCGCCTCCTCGGGGAAAGGACCTGCAGCGCAGCCGCCATTCGGGTATAATGGCTGCTGTCGATGGTGAGGGCTAACCGATGCGTATCTCGAAAGTGCTTTTTTTTCTGGCGCTGGCAGCAGTCCATGTCGTGGCCTGTGGTCCATCTCCACCCTCTGGCAACAACAACGCAAATGTGAACAACGGTGCCTGCGGGAACCAGGTCCTGGACACGGGTGAGGAGTGCGATGGCCTCCTGCTGGGGGGCGAGACCTGCCTCTCTCAGACGGGCCACCCAGATG
>JAJRWW010000181.1 GCA_024276595.1 Myxococcota bacterium | reverse complement strand
GCCGTAGCGCTCCAGGAGGTAGGCACCAAAAAGGAAGCCCGCCCCGTAGTTGAAGGAGGGGTTGTCCTGGGTGAGGCTCTGGTTGGGGTTTGGTGCGAAGTCCCCCGCGACCCATGTCTGCAGATCTCCCAGGTACCCACAGAGCACCATGGCCGCCTCTGCCAGGCTCTCCTCCAGCCAGCTCGCCTCATTGAGGTCGTGGTTCAGGTGGATGAGGTGAGTGAGCTCGTGGGCCACAACCCCGAGCATGTACTCCCCGGCTGGGTCGTTGCGGACACCGTCCGCGTAGAACATCTCCGCGCCGTTGGAGTGCGACCCTCCAAGGACGTCCTCTGCGCGGATATAGCCGTCGAACTCGCTGCTGCCGAAGCTGGGAAGCTCGGAGTATAAGAGGATGACCCGATCATTGCCATCCACGTCCGTGGGCTCGCCGTAGGCCGTTGTGACGAGCTCGTAGATGCCCCTGGTGGGATCACCGGGGGTGGCGTTGTCATAGGCTGCAAGCACGCCGTCCACGTCGGTCTGGTCCATCTCGGTCTCCCAGATGTCGTCGGCCACATAGATGATCCCGTGGGTGCCCTCTCCGCGACAGGTGGCGCTGACCTGCAGCCAGTCCGGGGGCATCACCGACAGGTCGTAGACCCAGAAGTCCCTGGGAGGAAGGTCGCAGGTGGTCACCTGTGCGTCGGGCTGAACCTGCACATCGGGGTGAGTCTGCGCGTCGGAGGCGGCGTCCATCACCACGGCGGCGTCGTTCTGACCCACGTCGTCGTCACCACAGGCGCCAAGGGAAAACGCGAACAGCACCGACGAAATAGCAATCGCATTGCGACACATTTCGGATTCTCCTTTGCCAAAGGCCAAGCTATCGGATCCTGAAGATGACCAGCAGCGGATCCACGTACTCGGGATCCGCCGCGATGGTGAAGCTGGTGGTGGGGCTCGCCGTGGCGGCCAGGTGGAGGTACTCTGCTCCACCGGGGCGAATGCCACCGTCGGCAGCGGCGAGCTCCCTAACAACGGGGCCCGTCTTGTCCACCATGCCCCCGAAAGACTCGAACATGCTCGTGCCCCGGGTGCGTCCTGTAATGGGATCGGTGGCCGTGGGAAGGTAGTTGTAGCGCGGGTCCGTGTTGAGGGGCTGGCCCTCCCCGTCGGTGCGATCATCCACCATCTGGGCAGTGAACCAGTCGGTGGCCACATCCACCAGGTCCTGACCAGCGGCGGCCTCTATGCTGGCCACCCCCAGCAGGGGCGAGTCCACCAGGGCACGAAGCCAGGCCACCCCGGGAGAGCTGGCCATGTCAACGCTCCCGTCGGGCAGCAGGGTGTCGCCTCCGGCCTGGTCGTACAGGTAGCGCAAGAGGTTGTAGGCGCCCCCCCGAAGGGGGCCGTCCCGGTCCTGGATGTACCAGCCCACCGAGGCCACCAGGTCGTTGATGGAGATGTCATCCATGGAGTCCAGGCCAGCCATGGACACAAAGAAGTTCCCCGCCTGGTACCCGGTCAGGTCCTGCGCCAGGGCGGAGAGCCCCTCGGTGATGTAGGCGCTCTCGGGCTGGTCCACCATGTCGTTGAGCTGGTACTTTCGGTAAAAGTAGATGGCGTGTTGAAACTCGTGGGCCAGCGTCTCCAGGATGCCCCTCACGGTGCCCATGTGCGGCGGCAGAAGCTGTGGTGGAGTCACATACAGCAGCTCCTGGTCGTTTGCGGCCACGCCAGGGGGCCGGGCAGCCGGGTCGGTGACGAGATCGTACGGGTTGACGTAGGCGGTGGCACCCGTCTCGTACACCAGCGGAGAGAAGAGCACTGTCACGTGCCCGTCCGCGTTGACGTCCGACTCCTCCCCAAAAAAGATGCGCTCCCGGGGCAGCACCACGTCGGCGAAGCCCTGCGCAATGTCGCCCAGCATGGTGGCATCTATCTGCAGGGTCGGGTCCGTGTCGCGGTCCAGCACCACCACCAGGCTCGACGACACCAGCAGGACCTCGCAGGCCACCGTCACCACGCCCCCGTCAGTGCCTATTTCGAAGTCCACCATGTCCCCCACGTCCGGAGGCGGCACAGGCTGCGGACCGGGCCAGGGGAGCTGCCCTCGCGGGGGGGGAAGCCCGTGCAGGCCCTCCAGGACCCGATCCATGCTCACCTGCCCGCCCGCGCTGAAGCATCCCCATGCGGCCCGCCGCTGGGGAGCGGTGGCGGCCAGAGAGCGGCGAGCCCTGGCCTGGGCCGAGGAAACGGTGAAGGGGCGCTCGGCGAGCTGCTCGTCCGTGCGAGACTGAACCATGATGAGGAACTCCTCGTCTCCCGACTCGGTGAGCAGCGTCACCGCTGCGACCCCCGACTCGTCCGGCTCCACTCGCACGAGCTCACCCAGGTCCAGATCGAGCCCCTGTGGCCCGGCGTCCGGCGTGGCATCGGCCGTGGCGTCTGCCCCGGCGTCCACCCCGGCGTCGCTCCCATCCGGACCAGGACCATCATCACCACAGCCGGGCGTCCACCAGGCAGCAATCAGCGCCAAGAGCAGCGCGACCCATCTCCTCGAGCTCATCTTCGACTCCTGATCCGGCGCGGCCGGAAACATCATTCGTTGACACCATCTTGCGCAGCGTTGAGGTGACAAGAGAGCAACGCAGCCCATCCGCCCAAAGAGCCTAGGTCGAGTGCCAAGGAAGCGCAAGCGGTCCTTACAGCGAAAGTATAGCAACCAGCGGGAGAACGCGCCCGGAGTAGAAGGGCGGAGATGGGATCAGCTCCTTAGCCGCGCTAGGGCCTCGAGGATGCCAGGGTGGTCATCCTGGATCTCCTTGCCGCGCTCGTACATGTTGATGGCCTTCTTGGTCTCATCGAGCCGCTCGTGTATCTGGCCCAGGGCGAAGTACACGTCGGCCTTGCTGATGCCGGTCTCTTTCTCGTCGCGGTTTTGCAGGAGCATGGCGCGATACACCCGCCGGGCCTTCTCCCAGTCCTCCTGGCTCATGGCCAGCCTGCCGATGGCCACCACCACCGGAGAGTAGGTGGTGTCGATGCGGTACGCCTTGTCGTACTCGGCAGCCGCCCTTTCGGCGTCCCCCCGCTGCTCGGCGATGGCGCCCAGCTTGTAGTGGTATGGAGCCAGCTCCTTGGAGCGCTTGCGTGCCTTTGTGGCTGCCTCGATGAGGCCGGCGTACAAGGGCTCGGCCTTGTCCAGGTCCCCGGCGGCAAAGTACAGGTCCGCGAGGGGCTTGAGCACATCCGGGTCCTCTGGCGCGAGCTCCAGCGCCTGCACCAGGAATGGCAGGCCACCGTCGGGGTCCCCCAGCTTCTCCGAGTGGACGGTGCCCAGCTCGCAAAGGAGCGCCAGCCTCTCGGCGGGATCCCTGGTGCCGGCGGTCTTGAGCTGCAGCAGACGGGCCACCTCCTGGTAGTCCTCCCGCTCCCGCGCCGCTGCCTCCAGGGCCGAGATGGCCTCCGGATGGGAGGGATCCCACTCCAGCGCCTTGGCATAGTGCTCCAGGGCTCCGGTGGGGTTGTCGAGCTGGTCCTCCACCCTGCCCATGCGAAAGTACAGCTCCGCGGCGTCGGAGCCCGACGGGTTGAGGGCCGCCGCCTGAGACAGCACCTCGCGGCACCGCTCCCAGTCCTGGGACCGCTCGTGCAGCCGCGCAAGCCCGGTGAGGGCCGCCACGTTCCGAGGATCCCTCTCCAGGATGGTCTCCAGGATCTCGGTGGCGCTCTCCGGGCTGTCCAGGCGCTCCTCCCACATTCGCGCCACGCGCACGAGCTGCGCCAGCTCCGCGTCCTTGTCTCCTATGGTCTCGTAGTACTCCGCTCGACGCTTGACCACCTCCACCAGATCGTACCAGCGCTCGTCCGCCCCGAGGAGGCGCTAGAGCTGGTCGTAGGCGTTGAGGGCGCCGGGGTCGAAGGAGAGGATCTGGTGCCAGTAGTCCGCCGCCTCGTCGCGGTTTTCGAAGCGCTCCTCCGCAAGATGCGCCAACCTCTCCATGGTGGGCACCCGGAGGGGTCCTGGCTCCAGGGCCGACAGGCGACGCAGCAGGATGTCCTGCACCGATGCCCAGTCCTCCTGCTCGGCAAAGATCTCCTCCAGGGCGCTCATGGCAGCGTCGTCATCCGGGTCGAGATCCAGGGCGTCCCGGTAAGCGGTGGCGGCCCGGTCCAGGTCCTCCAAGCTGGTGCGACAGATCTCCCCGATCCGGTGCCGGATGGACAGCCCCTCACTCGCATCCTCGGCAAAGCGCGCCTTGCGGTCCAGCACGTCGATGAGCTCGTCCCACTTCGAGCCGGCCTCATACAGGCGAATCAGCGCGTCCTGGGCCTTGGTGTCGCTCTCATCCATCTCCGAGATGGTCTTCCACGCCCGCGCCGCGGCCAGGCTGTCGGTGAGGGCGTTCTCCGCCAGGTCCGCCACCTCCGCCAGGATCTCCTTCTTCTGGACCAGG
>JAJRWW010000180.1 GCA_024276595.1 Myxococcota bacterium | reverse complement strand
CGGCAGCCCAGGACCCCACCGCCACCGCAATCACCAAGCAGCAGTGTCACTCGAGGCCATTGGTGTGCCCGCGATCTGGCCAGCGCTCGCACGAGTGGGCCCCCCAAGGGCACGCTCAGAACCAACGAGGCATCTGAAACCGTGCTCGTCCCGGATCTCGGTCCCAGCACCCAGTGCAGTTGGCCCTTCGGCGCGTGCCAGCACCCCATCGTAGCCGCCATTTTGCAAGGATCCCGCCAGCGCCCAACATCAACCCCGGTGGGGGCATCCGTCCGGCGGTGGGGGCATCATCTTATCATCTTTACTGGCATAGGCCCTCCACGCAGGTTCCACCATTGCAGGCGCTCCCTTCGCAGTCGGGGTCGGCGCAGTCGATGCGGCTGTCGTGGTCGTCGTCCAGGCCGTTGGCACAGGACTCGTCGGGCCACCCGCTGGTGAGGTGATGCTCCCACAGGGCGTTTGTGTAGCCGGTACCAGTGAAGCCACCGAAGACGAGGGCGCGCTCGCCCGCAGGGTCGTAGACCATGCTGTGATGGTACCAGGTGGCGGGCGGGCTCGCAGGGCTTGTGCTGGCCCAGCTCCAGCTCTCCAGCTCCCAGGAGTCGGGGGTCGGCAGGGCCCCGTCGCGTCCACCGTAGAGCATTGTCACCTCCCGCACGGAGTCGTAGGCCATGGCGTGACCCGACCGTGGGGTGGGCCAGGAGCTACTCCAGAGCTGCGACCAGCGCGCGCCCTCGAAGGCCCAGGTGTCCTCCATTGCGCTCCCCCCGGACCTGCCGCCGAAGAGCAGCACCACGCCGATGCTCGCGTCGTAGACCATGGCGTGGGAATGTCGCCCTTCGGGGCTACCCACGGGGCTGCTGTTGGTCCAGTCGGTGCCGTCGTACTCCCAGGTGTCGTCCAGCTCATCTCCTGTGGCGGCGTGGATCCCGCCGAAGATGACCATCACTCCCCTTGCCGGCAGGTAGGCCATGGCGTGGCCCCGGCGAGGGGGCGGAGAGGTGGCCGTCTGCACCATGGTCCAGCCGGCGCCGTCGTACTCCCAGGTGTCTGCGAGCCCTCCTTGCCCGGGCGTGGATGTGCCGCCAAAGAGCACCGACACCCCTCGCACCGGATCGTAGGCCATGGCGGCCTCGCTGCGGGCGGCCGGTGACTGTGCTGGCTGAATCTCGTGCCAGGAGCTTCCCTCCAGCTCCCATGTGTCTCCAAGGGTCACCACAGGGCCGTCGGGGTCGTAGCCCCCGAAGATGACCATCCGTTGGCGGCCGGTGTCAAAGGTCGCCACGTGCAGGCCTCGGGGAGGTGGCGCCAGCGCGGTGGCCACCTCGCTCCAGCCCAGGCTCTCCACCGAGCACCCGCTGGAGCAGCCGTCGTGGCTAGCCCAGTTTCCGTCGTCACACTCCTCCCCGGCGTCCAGAATGGAGTTCCCGCAGGTGACGGGCTCGAGCAGGCAGTCTGCGCTGCAGCCGTCACCGTCGATGTTGTTTCCGTCGTCGCACTCCTCCATCCACAACCACAGGTGCGAGTCCCCGCAGGAGGCGACCTCGCAGCGGCTGGTGCAGTCGTCCTCCTCCACCGAGTTTCCGTCGTCGCAGCCCTCCCCCGGGTCCAGCACGCCGTCCCCGCAGGACTCCAGGGAGGAGCAGTCTGCGCTGCAGCCGTCACCGTCGATGTTGTTTCCGTCGTCGCACAGCTCCCCTGGGTCGGGGAGGCCGTTGCCGCAGGGGGCCGGACAGAGGCATTGGCTCCACACCCCCCCCGGTCCGCAGGAGCTGCTGCCCTGCAGGCCGCGGCCGCAGGGGCAGCTCCTCGAGCTGCCCGGGGCGCAGAGCCGTTGCGGGAGGAGCACTTCCTCGGGTGACACGCTCTGCGGGGCATCGAGGAGGCCGGAGGCTCCCTGGTCACCTCCAGCGGCAGGGGTAACATGGCAGCCCAGCAGCGCGCAGCTCGCCAGCATGGGGATCCAGAGCTTGAGTCGCATTTTTCGTCTCCTGCCCCCTGGCAACAGCAGGATGCGTGCCAGCCACTGATGTGAGCTGTCACGAGTTCCCATGGCCTTGTCAATGCGTGGGATGCTCTGCAGCTTCGCTGAAGATGTCGCTCCTGGGAGCGCCCGCTCGGTAGGAAGGTCGGGCCGGATCTGCGCAAGAATGCCCGCCAGGTGGCCAACAGTGACCGAAAAGTCGCGCCACCTACTTTGGAGCAGGGTCTCCTCGGGACCGAGGATCGCCTCGCCCGGCTCCAGAGAAACGGTCAGGTCAGTCGGGGAGGTTTCGACGAATGTGCTCCAAGAGCTCCGCGATGGAGAAGCCCTTGCGGAGCACCGGAACCCCGAGCTCGTTGGGCTCGAAGTGGTAGGCGGTCACCGCGAGGATGCGCGCATGGGGATCCGTGGCCAGGATGTGCTGGATCGCCTCGTCGCCGGTCATGAGGGGCATCTTGATGTCCATGATGACCAGGTCCGGGCGCTGGGCAAGGTACAGCTCCAGCGCCTCGCGTCCGTTGTACGCCTGGATGAGGTCGAACTCATCCCGGAGCACCAGCTCGTACAGATCCTGCAGCTCGCGGTCGTCCTCGGCCACAAGGATGGTGCGCGGAAGGGGGCTCTGGGAGAGCGCGCTGGCAGAGCTCATGTCAGCTTCCTCAGGCCCTGGAGGAGCCTTTCTGAGGCCTTGCGAATGTGCTCCAGGTGCGTCTTCTGGTCTGTGGTGAGGCCGACTCGGGGCATAAGCTCCAGGTAGCCCATGAGGATCTGCAGCGGGTTGCGCAGCCTGTCGGCCACGTCCCGAACGTAGATCTCGTGCTCCTGCATCTGGCGGATGACCCGGTCCTTGGCCTCCAGCGCGGCCTGCTCCAGCCGGTGACGATCTCGGACGTCCCTGAAGCTGCCCACCAGGTAGCGCCTGGTGCCGATGCGAACCGGGGCGGAGGCCACATCAGCGAAGAAGACGCTGCCGTCCTTGCGCTTGACCGGCAGGTCCATGGCCACGGTGATGAGCCCCTTGAGCTGAGCCTCGAACTGGTCCAGCACGTGGGGCAGATCCTCGGGCGGGTGGATGTCGGCCACGGAGAGCCTTCGAAGCTCGACGGAGGAGTAGCCCAGCATCTTTCGGATGGCCCTGTTGCCAGTCAAGAGGGTCTTGGTGCTGGCGTCGGCCAGGAGGATGCCGTCCACAGAGCCGTCGAAGATGGCCCTGAATCGCTCCTCGCTCTCCCTCAGGGCATCCTCCGCCGCCTTGCGCGCCGAGATGTCCTTGGCGATGTGGATGGTGCGCTCGAGCTGGCCGTCCTCCCCGAAGATTGGCGCCACCGTCACCAGGTAGGTGCCGCCCATGGCCTCCATCTCCATCTCGATGGTGACGGGCATCTGGAGATCCCGCAGGGCCACGTGCGGGCAGCCGTCAGGGGCGTGATCCTTGCAGTGGAAGACCTCGTGGCACCTGCTGCCTAGCAGCTTGTGGATGTCCAGCCCGGAGGCCTTCTCCGCGGCCCTGTTGGCAGCGAGCACCTCGTGGTTTACATCCAGGATGAGGGTCGGGTCGCTGATGGCCTGGAAGACAAGCTCCCACTCGTTCTTTCGCCCCATGGGCAGAGCTTATCACCTTCGACAGTCTTGTGGTGGCGGAAAAAAAGGCTCCCCTCCTCGCCGGGCCTTCGCTATCATGCCGCAGGATCTGCCGGGCTGGGTCCCGGTGAGCGAGCTCAGATGGACCGGATAGTCCAGTGCGTGCCGAACTTCTCCGAGGGTTCCGACCCGGCGGTTCTTGCCGCCATCGGGGCGGCCATCGACGGGGTAGAGGGGGTGCTGCTTTTGGGAATGGAGCCGGACCCCTCTTACAACCGGGTGGTGGTGACCTTCGTTGGGGAGCCGGGGCCTGTGGTGGAGGCGGCGGTGCGGGCGACTCGGGTGGCCCTGGAGATGATCGACATGACCTGTCACCAGGGAGGACACCCTCGCTTCGGGGCGCTGGACGTGTGCCCTTTCGTCCCCGTCAGGGGTGTGACCCTGGCGGACTGCGCGGAGCTTGCGCGGAGCTATGGCCAGAGGGTTGGCACCGAGCTGGGCTTGCCCGTCTATCTGTACGAGTCGGCTGCCAGCCGCCCGGAGCGCAAGAACCTGGCCCGGGTGCGGGCCGGTGAGTACGAGGCGCTCGAAGAGAGGCTCCGGCAGCCAGAGCACGTACCCGACTTCGGCCCACCCGAGTTCGTCCCGCGGTTCGGCGCGGTGGCAGCGGGGGCGCGGTTTTTCCTGGTGGCTTACAACATCGACCTGGACACCGAGGATCTGGATGCGGCAAACGAGGTGGCCTTGGCGGTGCGGGAGCTGGGCGCACCCCTGCTGGGGCCCGAGGGCGAGCCCCTGCTGGACGGTCGTGGCAGAAAGAAGATGATCCCGGGCAAGCTGCGCTTCACCAAGGGCATAGGCGTGGCCATACCCGAGCGGAAGATGTGCCAGGTGTCCATGAACTTGACCCATTATCTTATCACCCCCCCGCACGTGGCCTTCGAGGAGGTGCGCTTTGAGGCACAGAAGCGCTCCATCAGGGTGACCGGCTCGGAGGTCGTGGGCCTGATACCCATTGAGCCGTTGCTCATGGCGGCCGAGTACGCGCTTTTCGAAAGGGGAGATCGACCACCCGGCATCTCCGAGAGGGAGCTGGTGGAGGTGGCCCACGACTACCTGGGCCTGTCCGACTTCAGCCCCTTTGATCCACGGAAAAAGATAATCGAGCACGCCATCGGGTAGGAGACTTCTCATGGTCGAACGAGCCAAGGCATCCAGGCTGGTGTATCTTACAGTTGCCAGCTTCATCCAGAACACCGCATCCAGGGCGCCCACCCCTGGCGGGGGTGCGGTGGCGGCGCTCAGCGGTAGCCTTGGGGCGGGGCTGCTGCTCATGGTTTGCAGGCTCACCCTTGGGAAGAAGGGGTACGAGGCGGTGGACGCTGTCATGCGGGAGCGAGTGGAGGCGCTCATGCCTCTGCGGGACCGCCTGAAGGAGCTGGTGGACCGG
>JAJRWW010000179.1 GCA_024276595.1 Myxococcota bacterium | reverse complement strand
CCACACCCACAATCGGGGTGCCGGTGGCGATCACCGCCATGGCCTCCGAGGAGCGCAACAGCGCCTCATCCAGCTTGCCCATGTCCGCCAGAACGGTGGCCGCAACCATGGCGCCAAAAACCACCCCCTGGGGCATGTCCGAGCGGCGGCTCAGCTCCATGGCCTGCTCCGCCTCCCTCAGGGCAGCCTCGTGGGGCTCGCCAGCCTCGTGCTTGGCCATGGCCAGGTAGATGCGCGCCCGCATCTCGTCGTAGGCGCTCTCCGCCTGGCGCGCCAGGTCGAGGCTCCGCGACAGGTACTTTCGCGCCTCATCCACGCGCCCCTGCCACAGGCGCATCTGGCCCAGGGTGGTCAGCACGTCCGAGTGCCCCCCAATGTTGTCCACGGCCCGGACCAGCTCCCGGGCCTTGCGCAGATACTTCTCGGCGCTGTCGAAGAGCCCCATCTCCGCGTAGGCCTGTCCGATGTTGGCCAGCTTCAGGCCGGTGAACACCCGGTCTCCGATGTCGATGTCGATCTTGTAGCTGTCCTCGTAGTATCCCAGGGCGCTGTCGTAGTCGCCCATGCACTGGGAGACAAAGCCAATGTTCATGAGCATGGTCGCCTCCAACCTCCGAAAGCGCAGCTTGCGGAAGATGGCCAGGGCCTCCGCGTAGGAGGCGACCGCCTCGCGCTGCTTTCCGGTGTAGAAGCGAATGTTCCCCTGGGTGTGCAGCACCTCCCCCCTCAGTCGCAGCCCCTTGGCATCCTCGGGGATCAGCCGCAGGGCCTTGGCCACCGATTCCAGCGCCTCCTCGTTGCGCCCCAGGTCGTTGAGCGCCCGGGCCCGCAGGCGCAGAGCATCGGCTTGCAGCAGAGGGTCCTCCGCCGACACCGCCGCCGCCATGGCCTCGTCAAAGGCCGAGAGGACCTTGTTGGCCCTGCCGCCGTCCTGGTCGAAGCGCAGCGCCCGCCCGAGGGCCACGGCCAGGGGGCCAGCCTCTCCGAGCTGCTCGGCGATGGACACCATGGCCTCCACCTCCTCCTGCTGCTTGCGCCGACGCCCCCACCCCCGGAGAATCTGCTCCCGGTCCCTGTGGATCTCGAACAGCACGTGCGGGTCGGAGGGCCGCAGATCCAGCGCCAGGGTCATGAGCTGGAAGGACTCCCTGTTGCCCTTGATGTTTCGGGCGTGGCGGGCGGCGCTGAGATACTTGGCCACAGCCTCATCCTTGCGCCCTCCTCTGGCAAGCTGCAGCGCCACCCGCGCGTCCCAGGCGCCCGGCTGATAGCGCGGATCCTCCATGAACACCCGCGCCGCGTCCAGGTGGTAGGCCGACACCATGTCCGGGTCCAGGCTCTGGTAGGCCACCTCCTGGATGACCTGCTGGAAGAAACCCCACCGGCGCTGGTGCCCGGAGATGCGGTAGACCATGCGCCGCCGCTCCAGGGCCTCCAGCTCCTCCTGCACCGGGTGGCCCGCCAGGGCCTCCAGGTGTGTTGCCTCAAAGAGCCTGCCCAGCACCGCCGCCAGCCGGAGCAGCTCCCGCAGCTCCGCCGGGAGCCGATCCAGCCGGGAGGCCACCAGCCCCTCCACCGAGGCGGGGATCTGCAGGGGCGTGTCCCTGCGAACCCACCTGAGGCGGCCGGCCGGATCCTGGGTGTCCGGGAGGCAGGCCCCCTGCTCCACCAGGGACTCGAGAAGGGCCTCTATGTAGTAGGGGTTGCCACCCGCCGTCTCCAGGAGACGCTGAGCCAGGGGCTCGGCCTCCTTGGGGCTCACGAAGCGTGACAGCACCATCTCCATGCGCTCATCGGGGCCGAGCTCGCCCAGGATGATGGCCTGCCCGGTGACCCCCTCCAGCACCTCGTCCTTCTCCTTGCGAGGCACCGCCGTGAGCACCGCGAGGATGGGCCGATCCCTGAGACGGACCGCCAGCTCGGCCACGTGCCGCAGGCTGTGCTGGCTGGCCAGGTGGGCGTTATCGAGCAGGAGCACCATGGGGCTGCGCCTGGAGTGCCACCGGAGCAGCCTGTACAGGGCGTCCTGGACCTGGTGGTCGAGCTGCTCCGGGTCCATCTTGGCGATGGTCCCGTCCGAGGAGAGCTCCAGCAGCAGCTCCAAGGAGGCCACCAGCGCCTGATCTCGCTCCGCCCCGTGGTCGTCGTCCATGGCCTTCGCCACCTCGTGGACGCGCCCTCGCAGCGCCTCGCCGCGAAGCCGCTTCCCCTCCGTGACGAGCTGCAAGGCTATCTCCCCGAGCAGGGCGTGTGCGGAGACCCGGTTTGCGGGCCGCGCCACAACGCGCAGCACCTGGCCATCCCAACCGGCGAGCCCGGCCAGGAAGGCCCGCACGAGGGTGCGCTTTCCCATGCCCTTGTCGCCATACACCACCACTGCCCGCCCCCTCCCGGTGCGCTGAACATGCCAGAACACGTCCTCGAGGGCCTTGAGCTCCAGCTCCCGGCCGAACATGGCCCTGGGCCTGAGCTCCACGGGAGCGCTCTCCTGGCGCCCATCCAGGCGAAAGACCCGAGCGGGAAGCGAGGAGGAGCCAGGGTCGGTGAGGGCCGAGATGGCGGCGCGCGCCTCCCGGAGCCTGTCCGAAAGCAGCGGCACCTCCGAGAAGGCGAAGTCGTCGGCGGCCGCCTTGCGCACGGCGTCGTCCAGGAGCACCTCCCCCGGCGCGGCTCTCTCTGCCAGGAGCTGCCCGAGCTGCACGAGCTGGGTGCTGATCCGGTAGCTATAGGAACCGTCCGACTGCCGGGTGACCTTGGCGAAGCCGCGAGTCACGCTTATCCCGATGCGCCCCCCGGCCTGGAAGTCTGCGCAGGTGGCGACAAAAGCCTCCGCGAGAGCCACGGCGAGGTCCAGGCCCTGGGCAGTATCCTCGTCGGTGGACACCGGCAGACCCACCACCGCCCGCATTCCCGAGACCTTCTGGTCGTCCAGCAATGCCTCGTGCTTGAACACGATCGACTCCGCCAGCTCCGAGAAGCGACCCACCGCCTCCACGAAGCGCTCGTCTGTGGACCTGGTGGCGTCCGGTGGGCCGGCGAAGCTGGCGCAGACCTGCACGATCCGCTTCCTCTCCACGATGGGCTCGGTGTCCCCACCGCCGGTCCTGCTGGAGACCACGTCGCTGTCGTCGAAATCGCTCTCAGGGCTGCTGGCGTCACCGGCCGCAGGAGCGAAGGTTGCCGAGTATCTCCCCTCTGAGAGCGCCTCGGGGTCCGGCTGCGGGGCCACCCGGCTCACAAAGGCGGCCAGGGCCCCCGTGTCGTAGATCTCCTCCTGGGAGTAGAGCCACTTGGTCAGCATGTGCTGAAAGTCCCTGGCGGTGGCGAAGCGCCTCTCCGGCTCCCTCTCCAGGGCTCGCATGACGATGGGCACCAGCCCCTGCGGGATCTTGGCGTCGATCTCGGTGGGCGGCGGGATGTCGGCGGTGCGCACCGCCTCCAGGGCCTTGTCTCCCTTGAGCCCCCCGAAGAGGGTGCGCCCGGCGAGCAGCTCGTACAGGATTATCCCGGCGGCAAAGATGTCGCAGCGCCGGTCCACCACCCGCCCCGCGGCCTGCTCCGGCGCCATGTAGGCGTACTTGCCCTTCACCACCCCCTCCTCCTCCACCTCGGTGCGAGTCTTGGCGATGCCGAAGTCCACCAGCTTCACCGCGCCGTCCGAGGAGATGAGCACGTTCTGTGGGCTCACGTCCCGGTGCACGATGTCCAGGGCGTCCCCGGTGGGGCTGGTCTTGCGGTGCGCGTAGTCCAGCCCCTTGAGCAGCTCCCCAATGGTGTACGCAGCGATACCATACGGCATGCGCTCCCCGGCCAGGTGGGCGGTCTTCACCAGGCGCATCAGGTCGTGCCCCTCCACGTACTCCATCACCAGGTACAGGTCCGTCCCCTCCTTGCCGAAGTCGAACACCTGGACGATGTTGGGGTGGTTGAGCCAGGTGGCTATCTGCGCCTCGGACGTGAACATCTGCACAAAATGAGCGCTCGAGGAGAAGGCGCGGTGAATCTTCTTGACCACGACGAGCTTTTGCAATTCCTGCGCGAGGGAGGCCTTCGCCAGGTAGACCTCGGCCATGCCCCCTTGACCGATCTTGCTGACCAGTTCGTATTTGCCGAGCCGTTCGCTCAATTGTGCCTCCAGCGCTCCCCCCTGGCAGAGAGTGCGCCAAATGACCGTGTCTTCACGCAGCGGCCATCATGCCCACAGGCCTCGTGGGGCCCGGTCGGCCGGGCTCCATCGCTCCTGTGACGAAGGCTGCCCAGCCATGCACCGCTGGTGAGGTAATTTTACGCCAATTATGGGCTCCCCGTTAGCCGAACCCCAAAAAAATACGCCCGCTCTACTTTCGCGTCCTGCCCAGCGGGCGGATGGTAAGATTGTCGAAGGCGACCTCCGATGCCCAGTTGCTAAAGGCGAAGTGGTCGTGGCCCCGTCCACGCAGCGGGCGGGGATCCATGTAGCTCAGAAACTCCCTGCCGTCGAGCTCCCAGCGAATCTCCCCTCCCCTGCGGAGGATCCGGAAGTGGTACCTCTGGCCGATCTTGACCTTGAAGTCCTTGCGGCTGGCCATGAGCTCCCGCGCCCGGTCCGCCGGGGGATGCTCGAGCTGTCTCGCAATAAATGACTTGCTGTTGTTCCATCCGCCCAGACAGATCACGTAGCCGGTCGCCCGATAGGCCCCGCGGTGGTCGGTGAAGCTGCGGCCGTCGCCAAAAAGCTCCACCTTGATGTCCCCGTCCGGGGTGAAGGACCAGGCGTCGAACTCGATGACCACGTTGGCCGGGAGCTTCCTCTTCAGCCACAGCGGGTGATTGTAGGCCTTGGCCACGTGTAACCGCCCACCATAGACCACGTACCGGCCAATTGTGTCCCGATAGGCCGGCCCCAGCTCTCGCCGGTCGAAGCTGTCCACGTACCCCTTGGCGCCCACCTCGGGGTCCCCACATCCCACCAGGAGCGCCGCTCCCACGGCCAAAAACCCGATGGCTGCCACCGCGGCCAGACCCGCGGGAGGCGCCGCCGACGATCCCGACTGTGCGGCCACACCCCTGGTCACGTTTCTCCCGACAAGGACCATGTCCAGCTCCTCACCCGAAGGCGGCCCCCGCTTATCATTGACACAGTGCGTAGTCAAGGGTAGCAGGTGGCGCTGATGTAAATGCTTGACGAGCCGCCAGCAGGCGTCAATACTCTCGTTCAGTCAGTCAACTCCCCGTCCGGCCACAGAGCCTGGGCTCATGCGGTGAGATCCCGCGGAGAGCGCGTAGCAGCATGACGCCAGTAGTCGACTACTTCACCCTCATCGGAGCCGCGGCCCGGACCGTGCTCACCGCGCCCTGGCCGCAGAACTGGCGCCGCTTCAAGTGGCTCTTCATCTTCGCCATCGTGTGGCCGATCCTCCGCGGGTCCATAGTGTTCTTCCTTCTGCTCGACCATATCCTGTACCCTGGCTTTCGCAAGCAGAAGATCAAGCGACCGCTTTTCATCGTGGGCAACCTGCGCACGGGGAGCACCCTGCTGTATCGAACCCTCGCCGAGGACACGAGCAACTACACCTGCTTCCGGATGCTGGACGCCTTCATGCCGGCCATCTCCATGAAGCGGGCGGTGGCCTTCCTGGGTCGCGTGGACGCCGCCCTGGGAGGCTACGGCGCCAGGGCGGTGAAGTACCTGGATGAGGCCTTCCTGGACGAGTACTCGCGGATCCACGACACCGGCTTCCTCAAGCCCGAGGAGGACGAGTTCGCCCTGCTCAACTACATGTGCTCCGCCGCCATGTACGAGCTGTTCCCGGCTGTTCGCCGTTTTCGGCGGCTGTTTTTCGTGGACCAGGAGATGTCCACCCAGGAGCAGGACCGGGTGATGCGCCGCTACAAGAGCATGGTCAAGCGCCAGCTCTACCATGCTGGCGGTGACAAGACCTTCCTTTCAAAAAACCCCCTCTTTACGAACAAGCTCGGCGTCCTGCGCCGGACCTTCTCGGACGCTCGCTTCGTCTGCCTGGTACGCCATCCGGTGAACACCGTGCTCTCCACAGCCAGCCTGTTCCACTTCGTCTGGCACGAGACCGGCGCCCTGGCCCCAGACCAAAAAGACATGGGCACGGTGCTGGAGTTCTGTCGCTGTTTTTACAACCAGCCCCGCAAGTGCCTGAAGGACCTGGACTCCAGGCACCTGTGTATGCTGGAGTTCAATGATCTGGTGAAGGACCCCTCGACCGCTATTCGAAAGATCCTCGCCGACTTCGACTTCCCCGTGTCCGACCGCCTGGACGAGATCCTCGAGGAGGTGGGCTCACGCCAGAGGCGGTACAAGAGCCAGCACAGCTACTCCCTGGAGGCCTGGGGAATGACCGAGGAGGAGATCTACCAGCGCTTTCGGGACGTCTACTCCGAGCACAACTACCCGCGGCCAGCGGTGGTGGGAGCCTACAGGACCGAGGAAGAGCCCAGCGAGGGAGTCTCGGCCGGTTAGACTCCCCGAGGGAGCGAGCGTGTCACCGCCAGCGATTCTCTCGGTCGCGATGCTGCTGCTCGCAGGGTGCAGCGCTCACCGTGGCGGGGGCTGCCTCAAGGACACCGACTGCAAGGGGCGTCGCCTCTGCGCCAAGGGGACCTGCGTGGAGCCTGCCGAGCCCAGGCGCTGCGACTGTAGAGCCAGGCTCGATCCCAGGGGCCCTCGAGTGCCACCCCGCCGCAGACCCAAGGCGATGGTCATCGAGGAGGTTCCCCCCAAGACCCCGGTCACCATGTTCCGGATGTGCCCATTGCGCAGGGGGCGCTCGCGGTACGCCGGCCCGGTCTACCTGCCCAGCAGGCGCTGGCGGAGGCGGCTCGGGGGCGTGATCAGCGCCAGCCCAACCATTGGAGCGGACGGCACCGTGTTTGTGGGCTCGAGCGACCACAATGTCTATGCCTTCAGCCCCGGGGGCCGTCGGCTCTGGCGCCACCGCACGGGCGACAAGGTCTGGTCCTCTGGGGCCCTCTCCCCGGACGGCGGCACGCTCTACGTGGGCTCCGATGACGACCACCTCTACGCCCTCGACACCCGCACGGGCAGCCGGCGCTGGCGGCTCCACCTGGGCCCATGCAAGGCCAGCGCTCCCCGAGGGGTGGGAGGAGCGCGCTGCGACGTGGACTCCTCCCCGGCGGTGACCTCGAAGGGCACCATCTACGTTGGGGGAGCCGGGCTCTTCGCCATCTCTCCCAAGGGGAAGCTGCTGTACCATTTTCGGACCGGCGGACGGGTGGCATCATCTCCTGCGGTGCTCCCGGATGGGACGGCCATCTTTGGTTCCCAGGACGATCACGTGTACGCCGTGGACAGGACCGGCAAGCGCCGCTGGGCCTTCTACACCAAGAGCGACGTGGACTCCTCCCCGGCGGTGGGCGTGGACGGCACTGTCTATGTTGGGACGGACGACGGCCGACTGCTGGCGCTGGGACCCGACGGATCCTTTCGCTGGGCAGTATTGACAGGGGGATCCATCCGCTCCTCACCAGCCATGGGCGCAGACGGCACCATCTACGTGGGCTCCTACGACGGCCGCCTCTACGCCGTCTCGCCCAGGGGCAGGGTTCGCTGGGTGGTGGCCACCGGGGCCCGCATCCACTCATCCCCGGTGGTGGACTCTGCCGGTCGCGTCCTTGTGGCCTCCCAGGACAACTTCATGTATGCCATTTCGAGCGCAGGGACCCTGCTATGGCGCCTCCGGTTTCCGGCGGACGTGGACTCCACTCCCGCCATCTCTGCCACGGGAGCCCTGTACGTGGGGTGCGACGACGGCCGGCTCTACTCCCTTCGCTGACCACTGCTCGAATGCCGCGGTAGCATTCCTCGGACTCGGGTATCATCCACCATCTACACCGGGCTACCATCGAGAGCCACAGAGAGCCACATGACCAGAGATGACCACATCACCGCCTCCCACCTCGAAGGCATCCTCCTGGCAGCGGCGCCAGAGGGGCTGAAGCTGGCTGACCTGGAGCGGCGCCTGAGCCTCACGCGCCGTCGCAGACCCGAGCTCAAGGCGGCCCTGGCAGAGCTGCAGGGAGAGCGGAGAGCTCGCCGGGGAGCCGAGGGACGCTACTTCGCCGTCCGTGCCGAGCAGGACGAGGGCCCCAGCCCAGGCGATGACCGCACAGCGGGCCGCCTCCGGGTGTTCCCCTCCGGTCGGGCTGAGGCCCTTCCCGATGACGGAGGTCGGTCCGTCCGCATCCGAGCCCAGGATCTCGGGGCCGGGCTGGACGGCGACCGGGTGAGGGTGGACCGCTGGTCTGACTGGAACGGCCCCCACGGCCGCGTGGTGGAGGTGACCGAGCGCGGTCGGAGACGAGTCACGGGCATCCTGGCGGGGCACCCCGGCGCCTGGGTGCTCAGGCCGGACGACCCCAGGCTGGACCGCCCAGTGCTGCTGGCCGACCCGGGGGGAGCGGCGCCAGGGGAGAGCGTGGTTGCGCGAATCACCGGCTATCCCACTGGAACCGAGGACCCCATCAGGGCCGAGGTAAGTCACAGGCTGGGAGACCCGGCGGACCCGCGCACCGAGGTTCGCAAGCTCCTCATTATGGAGGAGATCGCCGAGACCTTCGAGCCGGCGGTGGGCTCGGAGATCGCCTCGGCTCCAGCCGCCCTCTCCGAAGCGGATCTCCTTGGCCGGGTCGACCTGAGGGACCTGGAGCTGTTCACGATCGATCCGGGTGACGCCAGGGACTTCGATGACGCCGTCTGCGTGCAGGAGACCGAGGACGGCTGGCGCCTCCACGTGGCGGTGGCGGACGTGAGCCACTACGTCGCGGTCGGCTCAGCCACCGACGCGGCGGCCGGGGACCGCGCTCTCTCGGTCTACCTGCCCGACCGCGCCATCCACATGCTTCCAGAGCCGCTCTCCACGGGAATATGCAGCCTGGCGCCCCGGGTGGACCGGCTGGCCATGGTGGTGCGCATGGACGTGGATGCACGGGGCCAGGTCACCGACGAGCAGGTGATGCCAGCGGTCATCCGCTCCCGGGAGCGCCTGGACTACGAGGGGGTGGCGGAGGTGCTGGCCGGCCGCCAGGACCGCGAGGGAGCCGGGGACGCATGGCGGCCCGAGCTGGCGCGCCTCACCCAGATGGCCGACAGCCTCCACCGGGCGCGCCTGGCGCGGGGAGGCCTGGACTTCGACCTCCCCGAGGCCAAGGTGCTCCTGGACGAGGACAACCCCCTGAGCGTTCGCGATGTGTGCCGCTCCAAGCCCAGCCCACACATCGCGCACGCCTACCGCCTCATCGAGGAGTGCATGGTGGCGGCCAACGAGGCGGTGGGACGCTTCTGCGAGGCTCGAGGCCTCCACGTGTGCTGGCGAGTGCACGAGGCGCCGAGCTCGGAGCGCTTCGCAGAGCTGCTGGGCCTGGCGCGCTCCCTCGGGGTTCGCGTGGACAGGAGCGCAACCGCCGAGCCGCGCACCTTCCAGCGGCTCCTGGACCGGATCCGGGGGCACCGCGCCGAGGGGTCGCTGGCGGTGGCCATGCTGCGCTGCCTGGCGCAGGCCACCTACAGCGCCGAGAACCTGGGGCACTTTGCCCTGGCGGCTCCGGCCTACCTCCACTTCACCTCTCCCATCCGTCGCTACCCCGATCTGATAACCCACCGGGTGGTCAAGAGCTGGCTGGCCCAACACACCGACTTCCCGGGAGACGAGCCTGCGGATCCGCCCTCCCGGCGGCAGATAGCCCGGATCTGCGCGCGCTGCTCCGAGACCGAGCGCAGAACCGTGGGGGTGGAGCGAGCCGTGGTGGACATGTACCGCGCCTTCGTGATGCGCGAGCACCTGGGTGAGGTCTTCGAGGGAAAGGTGGTTGCGGCCACCTCCTACGGGCTGTTTCTGCAGCTCGCCTCTCCCTTTGTGGAGGGCCTCCTCAAGCGGGAGTCCCTGGGGGAGGATCGCTGGGACCTCTCCCCCGAGGGGGGGGCCCTCCTGGGGCAGCGGTCTGGCCGGCGGTACTCCCTCGGCGACGCGGTGCAGGTGCGCGTGGCCAACGCCTCGGTTGCTCGCCGGCAGATCACCTTCGAGCTGGCGACTCCCCCCGCACCCAGACAGCGGTCTCGACGCGGGAGGTCCGGCGGTGGCAGGAGGTCCGGCGATGGCAGGAGGTCCGGCGGTGCCGGTAGGGGGTCCGGTGCCGGCAGGAGGTCCGGCGGTGGCAGGAGCGGCCGGCGAACCGGCTCCAGCGGAAGGCCCTCTGGCCGTCACGGAGGAAAGAGGTGATGGGCAGCGACGCCAACCACGAGGTCAGGCTGCACAGCGAGGAGGTGGAGCGCCAGGTGCTCTCGCCCCACGCATCCCTGTCCGCCCGCTCCCTGGGGCGCCCGAGGGACGAGCCCCACTGCCCCGTACGGACCGTGTTCCAGCGGGACCGCGACAGGATCATCCACTCCAAGGCGTTCCGCCGGCTGGCCCACAAGACACAGGTTTTCCTGAGCCCCGAGGGCGACCACTACCGCACCCGCATCACCCACACCCTGGAGGTGGCGCAGATCGCTCGCACCATAGCCCGGGGCCTGCGCCTCAACGAGGACCTCACCGAGGCCATCGCCATGGGCCACGACCTGGGGCACACGCCCTTCGGCCACAGCGGCGAGGCTGTGCTGGACGACCTCATCCCCGGGGGCTTCCGACATTTCTTGCAGTCGCTGCGCGTGGTGGACGAGCTGGAGAAAGAAGGCAGGGGCCTCAACCTCACCGAGGAGGTGCGCGACGGCATCGTGCGCCACTCCAAGGGCAAGGGCCCCATAATGTCCTCCGACACATCCCTCCTCCCTCGCACCCTGGAGGGGCAGGTGGTCCGGCTGGCCGACATCGTGGCCTACCTGAACCACGACCTGGACGACGCCCTGCGCGGCCTGGTCATCAGGGAGGAGGAGCTGCCCCCGCATCTGGTGGAGAACATGGGCGCCCGCACCAGCGAGCGCATCTCCTTCATGGTTGGAGACATCCTCCGGTCCACGGACCTCTCCCGGGAAGCGCGGGTGGTGTGCAGCGACGAGCTGGACAGGGCCATGCACGACCTCCGGGCCTTCCTCTACGAGCGCCTGTACGACAACCCGGTGGTGCACGAGCCCTTCGGCAAGGTGCGACGGATCCTCACGAGCCTCTGGGAGGTG
>JAJRWW010000178.1 GCA_024276595.1 Myxococcota bacterium | reverse complement strand
TTGACGGTTCGTACACTATACGAGGCAGCAGCAGGTGGCAACCGCGGCCGGGGGCCATGGCCCCGGGGACAGTCAGGGTTGCCCGGGGGAATGAGGGCTGGCACCTGGCTGCTGTGTGGGGCTATACTGTTAGCCGGGTTGGCCTCCCGCCGCTGCCATGGCAAACAAACGTAGAGACGAGGAGCGAGAGCTTCGCCCCCACGAGCCTGCCGAGACGGCTCGGCTGGTGTCTGGCGCGAGCGGGTTCTTGCCAGAGCACCCGCGGGATCCAGAGGAGGGGCTCAAGCCCAGACCGCCTCGGCCCAGTGATGTTCTGCCTCCCCCCAAGGCGCCCCCCACCGCCCCGGACCTTCCCTGTCAGCTCCTGGAGAAGGCGCCCCCCTCCCCAGAGACCCGTGCGGCAGGCCTGTCCCCGGCTGGCCATCGCCTGGTGCAGAGGATTGCCGGCAACCTCCCCGCGTTCTCTTCCTTCGAGTTTTCCCTGAACCTGGCGGATCACCTGGCCACCTACTGGCGGGAACGCAGGGACACGCTCTTGCTCGACGAGAACGGCTTTCCGGAGCAAGACTATGAGCTGGTGGCCCAGCGAGCACACCTGCTGCAGGGCTCGGGCCCCACCAGCCCCAGGGAGTCCATCCTGGATGCGGTTCGGCGGGTGGCCGACGAGCTGGATGCCGACAAGGTCGCCTACTACGCCCCCGGCCTCCAGGCGGAGGAGCTGCGGATGGTTCAGGCCGCGCACGACCTGGCTGTCGCCCTCATCCACTACAAGCTCTCGTCGAGGGTTTCCGACCGGGCTGACAGGGCGGTCATGCTCACCTCCACGGCTGGAGCCCTGGGATGCATCGAGGCTGCCCTCGGACGCTTCGGGAGCGAAGAGACGCCGGCGGTGATCAGATCATATGCCCAGGTTCTGGAGATGAAGATCCGTGCGGAGGCGCGCATGAGATCCTGAGCGCCCTATGGCTCCTGGCTGCGCCGACCCTGTGGCTGCGCCGACCCTGGGTATCGCGTCCGGGCTCGACCCGGTCCGGGTCAGGGGTCCAGGCTCCTCAGAGCCACAAAGAGGCTGGGGGCCTCCAGGACCTCGCAGGTAACCTCTCCGAAGGTGACCTGGGAGCCGTCGCGGATGATCACTGCCACACCAGGGTCCAGGGGCTGGGCTCCCATGAGCGTGCCGTTGGCAGAGCCGGCGTCCTCCAGCAGCAGCGGCGTGGGCTCATCCGGGGCTGTCCCCTGGTAGGTGGCGTAACGGATATGTGCGTGGAGCTTCGAAACGCTGTGGTGTCTGATGACCACGTCGTTGTTGGGAGCGCGTCCAATGCTGATGTGGCGCTTCCAGGGGTTGCGGTCGGTCTTTTCGATCTTGCACAGGGTGATGTTGTCCAAGGAGAGCTGCTCCTTGCCCTGGCTGACCCGTAGGAGATCCTCGGGGGAGATGACGCCCGTTGTGAAGGAGAGGCTTTTTCGGGGGTCCTCAGGGGAGGTGCACAGCAGGTAGGTGCCGCTGTAGACTCGCGCAAAGCGAGCCTGATCCATCCGGCGGGACCTCCCGATCAACCTCTGAAGCAGCTCTCTCGACATGGGTTCCAAAAAGAACGCTGACTCTGAGCTAGGAAGTTAGTGCAATCGGCGAACCATGTCCACCGGGCTTTCTGACGCCCATTTGATCACAGCAGCTCGTGCACCTGCGAAGCGCGCGCTGCCCGAAAGGTTTCTCGGGCTCAAGGGATCTTGCGGAAGAGGGCGCCGGTGGGGCAGATGTCCACGCAAGCCAGGCAGTCGGCGTCACAGGCCTGGGCCGCAAGGGGCTCCCCGTCAAAGGTGGAGATGTGTGTGCCCAGGCCGCGGTGCGCGAAGTCCAGGATCCCTCGCCCCACCTGCTCGGCACAGACCCAGACACAGAGTCCGCAGAGGATGCAGCGGTTCGGGTTCAACCCAAAGGCGTCGTGGGAGTCGTCCACGGGGAGGTTGGGGAGCAGCTTTGCCAGGTCTCCAGAGCGGAGCTTGACCTTGGTCTGCCTGGAGATGGTGCGGAGACCGCAGCTCCGCTTGGCCGGACACACCTTGCAGTCCAGGTCGTGGGTGGACATGAGCAGCTCGAAGCCCGCCCTGACCAGGCGGTCCAGCCGCTCTGAGCGGGTGGTTACCACGAGCCCCTCCGCCACGGGCTCTGTGCAGGCGGTGACCGGCCCGGAGCGTCCCTCCACATCCACGTAGCAGAGGCGACAGGAGCCGAATGGAGGCTCCCTGTCCGGGTGAGCGCACAGGTGTGGGATATGGATCCCCGCACGCTGAGCGGCCCACAGGATCTTCTCGCCCTCGGGGGCGGCAACGGTCTGGCCATCGATGGTGAAGGTGACGTCCGCCATGGCTAATGTCCGCCCTCCTCCCCCTCGGGTCGTGGCTCCTGTGGGGGCAGCTCATTGAGGGGTGAGATCTTGACCACCGCGTCGTACTCCGGGGGGCATGAGGTCATGCACGCGTTGCACTTGACGCAGAGGGCCTGGTCGATGACCTTGATTCGCTTCTTGGGGCTGGTGAAGATGGCCTCCACGGGGCAGCTTCCG
>JAJRWW010000177.1 GCA_024276595.1 Myxococcota bacterium | reverse complement strand
GCGCTACTTCCTGAGACCGAGCAAACCCCTGGAGCTGGGGCTGATCACCGACGCGCTCGCCGGATCCAGGCTGCGGCACAACACGTACGTTAGCCTCCGGGGGCGCCCCCTCTTGCGCTCAGAGGGTGGCGCCAGGACCGCTGTCCCCAACCCCGGCTGTCTCACCGGTCCCACCAGGCGGATCTACTACACTCTGCTCGCCGAGACCGGCGACCGGGTGGTGGTGCGCACCCTCCGCAGCCTGAAGAAGGAGCAGCTCCCGACCGTCTCCACCTTTACCGGGAGGCTCCTGCGGGTGAAGACCACCGCTCCGCCCTACCGGCTCTACCGGCGCTTCATTTACCGCCTCACCGACTGCAAGCACTACCCCAAGACCTGTGACAGGTTTCTGCTCGCCAGCGCGGACGTCGCCACCCAGACGCTCGTTGCCGCCCTGGGCAAGGGCCGAGCCGTGCTCCGGGGGGTCCGTGGCGAGTCCATCGAGGTGCGCCCCATGACCCCGCTGTACCTGGCCTTCCGCTTCCCGGGAGAATACGAGTACACGGTCCATGACAAGGGCAAAAAAGATGCAGTGGACCATGTGAAGGCGCTGGGAGTGCCCTTTGTCTGGGTGGGCACATCGGCACACGACCAGGAGTTCATCATCCGCGCCCCAAGACCCGTGGCCAACCGCCTGATCCGCTCCCAGCGGAGGGGGTCGGGCTACAACATCTCAAGCCGCACAGCGGGCTATCACGTGCGATTCGGCTGGCTCCACAGGCAGGGCGACCACATCGTCTTGCTGAAGCACACCAAGGGCTTCCCCCTTCGCTACCGGGTTCGGTCAGTGAAAGAGGGGGGCTCGGGAAGACGCCTCGAGCCCATGGAGCAGGTGGGCCGACCGCGAGTGCGAATCGACCATGTCATCAAGGCCACCTATCACGGCCCCAGGCTGCTGCCCCACCACCTTTGGCTGCTCCAGGAGGGCGTGGAGCCGCGCCACGCCAGAGCTGGCGGACTAGTCGGGCTGGGGCTGCTCCTGCTGGCCATGGGTGGAGTCGCCCTGGTGGGCCTGGGGCTACGGCGCCCCCGCGCCTGAGGCCCACGGCTCATCCCTCTCGGTTCGCTGGTCCAGAGCCAGCACCAACACGGACAGGCAGATGAAGACGTACCCAGCTCCGGTCTGGAAGCTCACTGGCTCTCCCCAGACAAAGAGGGCCACGACCCCCGCCAGAACGGGCTCGGACAGGGTCGCCACCGAGATCCGGCTGGCCGGGATGTACCGGACCGCGTGGTTGAGGGAGCTATGCCCCACCATGGTGGGTACCAGCGCCATGAGCACAAAGCACAGCCATGTCCTGTCACTGTATGTTGCCACGGGCAGCCCCAGCGCAAAGAGCGTCGCAAAGCTCACTGCGCAGGCAGAGCCGTACACCACGACCACGTACACGCGGCTCGGCAGCCTGGGCCGCACGTGCTTGGCGACCAGGAAGTAGACGGCGAAGAGCCCCGCGCACAGGACCGACGCCAGATCCCCGGCCAGGTACTCCGGCTTGAGGTGAAGATCTCCCCACCCAATCACCAGGACCCCCAGGAGCCCCAGACCAATGGAGAGCACGAGCCTGGGGGTCACTCGCTCGCCAAAAATAAAGTACCCCGCCAGGCCGATGAGCACAGGGTTCACAGAGAAGAACACAGCGGCGTTGGCCACTGTGGACATCTGCACCGCGGCGATCCAGGCGAAGAAGTGGGTGGCAAGAGCTACCCCGGCCAAAAAGAGCAGCAGCAGATCGCGCCGAGAGAGCCTCAGCAAGAGCCCGTACTGCCGAGCCGCGAGGGGCGAGAGCAGGAGGGTGGCCAGGAGGAGGCGCCAGGCGGTGATGGCCACCGGGTGGGCCTGGGCCAGCTTGATAATGTTCCCCGACTGGCTGGCGGCGGCGAGGCCCACAGCCAGAAACAGGTACACGCTGCGGGGCGTCGACATGCGCTTGTTGATGACCTGGGTTCCGTTGCGGCGGGAGCGCGGGCGGGCTCGCTCAGCGCCCCCCCTCGTCGCTCAGCCTGGCATGCTCCATGAGCAGCGCCGAGATCGACGCGCCGATCTCGTCCTCCTCCTCCACCGTCGCCACCCGGAACTTGAAGCGCCCCGAGCTCCAGCCCATCATGTGAAAGATGGCGTCACGTCCGGCCAGGTCGCCCGGCATGCACGCCGCGGCCACGGGCTGACCAAAGGCGAACCGAACCGTCACCGCGCCCTGCTCGCTCACCACCTCCAGCACGCCGGACTTGCGCTCCAGCTCCAGCATCTGCAGGAGGGTGGGGAGGCCCATCTGGCGCAGGTCTCCCCCCAGACCCCAGCTCGGCCTGGAGTCCCTGGAGGGCTGGCGGACCCGGGAGAGGATCCGCAGCAGCCGGGCGAGGATCTCTGCCGGTGGAGTGGCCTTGGAGAGGAAGTCGTCGACTCCCTGGCGATAGCCCTTGAGCCGGTTCTTCTCCGACGCCCGGGAGGTCAAGAAGACGAAGGGAATCGAAGCCAGGGAAGCCCTGGCCTTCACCATTCGGAGCAGACCCCACCCGTCGAGCTTGGGCATCTCGATGTCGCTCAAGATGAGGTCGGGAGGGTGCTTCATGCAGCGAGCGATCCCCTCGACCCCGGTGGAGGCCAGGTCTATCTCCATGCCCCTGGACTCCAGAAGCTTGCGGATCTTTCGCTGGAGCAGGCCATCGTCCTCCACGATGAGCACCCGCACGCCGGGTCGAGCCTCCTCGGAGGCGGCATGGGGTTGTGCTTCGCTCGCCCCCTGCGCTCCGCTCGAGCCCTGGAGAGCCTCCCCGTCCCGGCCAGCCTCCCTGCCCGCGAGGCCGCGAAGGAAGTAGTCGTTGAGACGCTGCTGCTGCTCGAAGTCCATCTCCAGGAACTCCACGCCCATGCCCGGCGACTTCCCCTGTGCGGCAGCCTCCTTTGGAGAGCGCACATGGGCCACCCTGCCCAGCACCTCCACCTCCTCGTCCCAGCCGGGAAGGTCCAGCCAGAGCCGGATGACGCTGTCTTCGTCGCGGACCTTCTCGGTGCGGATAAACAGCCCGCCCTGGCTAATGTTCTCGGTGTACTGGGTGAAGAACTCGTCGTAGCTCCCAAAGCGTACCTTGAACTCCGCCACGAAGCGTGTCTTGTACCGAGTGTTCTGCACGGTCTCTCCGTATGAGGTCATCATCCTAGTAGCTCCTGCCTCGGGTGACAATCCCCGAGCAAGGAGTCCGGGGCGATGCCGACGGTGAGGGCCCTGCGCGTTGAAGGCGACATGGGCAGGCTAACAAAGCCGGCGCGCCAGCCGGATGAACTCATCCACGGCCTCGCCCACGCCGTTGCCGTGGAGAAGGTCCAGGTAGCTGGACCAGTAGCGATGGAGCGCCTCGAGCTGGCTCTCCTGGCCCAGGAGCCACTCGAAGGAGCGCCACTCTGCCAGCTCCACGTGGGAGTCGCGCAGGTACAGCCCCAGGCGCTGGCCAGAGTGCTTGGCGGCCGCCTCCCAGGCGGGGCGCAGACCGCCCACGTCCTTGCGGAAAGAGCCCACGTGGGAGCCGTTGATCTGCAAGCTGGCTCCCCAGCTCGGCAAGGTCCCAGGGGCGTCATCGGTTCCCCACCCCAACCCGAACCAGAGAAACGGGACCTCGAAGTCCTGGCACAAAAAGTACAGCCCAAAGCTCTCCAGGTCCTCGCGGATCTCCACGGCGGAGAAGCCCCAGAAGCGGTGCTCCACGTCGGCCGTGAGCCCCTCCACCTCTCGGAAGAAGAAGGCGTAGACCGGGTCGAGCTCCCGTCGGGGCACGATCAGCTCGGCGTCCTGCCGTGAAAAGAGCGGGGCCGGGTCCAGGGCCTCCGGTGGGTCCGGCCGCGGAGAGACAGCTCCCGGTGGCATGTCCCTGGGCTCCTGAGCGGGGCCGTAGCGCTCCGGGGAGCGTGGAGCAGGCTCCGAAGGCGGTGCCGCCGGCTCCGCGGCACTCCTTTGCTGCGGCGTGATCACGCCAGCCTTGGGCCGATCGGTCACCTCCTCCTCCTGACACGGCGGACGCGCCTGGCCGCCCGGCTGGCGCGCAGCAGCCTCAGCAGGGCCAGCCGGGCCGCACGACGCACCATCGGGCTGCGGTCCCTGCGGAGCCTCCTCAGGAGCCGACGGCTCGCGCGGGTTGGCGCCAGGCGCCCCAGCCCCCGAGCCACCGAGCGCCGCACCTGCATGGACCTGTCCCGGGCCAGCCGCCCGAGCCAGTACAGGGCCCAGCCGGCCCTCGCCAGGCCCACGGCCACCACGGCGTCCACGCGGACAGAGACACGGCTGTGGCCGAGAGCACGGATGAGGGTGCTCCTGGCCAGCGCCACCCGGCCGGCGTGGCGCGCCAGGACCCGCAAGGCCAGCGCGCGGATGGAGCGGTCATAGCGCAGCGCCAGGGCCGCCAGGGCGCCCACGGTGCGGCTGTCCCCCAGGCGCTCGGCGGCGCGGACCGCGGCTCGCACCACCCTCAGGCTCCGATCCCGAAGCAGTGGACCCACCAGCGCAGGCCCGAAGCGCGGCCGGTAGCCGAGGGCCCTTGCCACACCCTGGCGCACCCGGGAGTCGCGGTGTTGCGCCAGGCGGCGCAAGAGAGTGACAGCCCCCCTCGCGGCGAGCACCTCGGCCGCCACGGCAGATCTTACCCCGAGGCCGGAGGCGGCCATGCGGGCCAGGCGCGCCGCCCCACCCCGCCTACCCATGACGCCCACGGCTGCCCGCCAGGCACGCTGCCGTGCGGGATCGCTCCCCTTTAGCTGGGCGGACCGCCGGGGCCGGGGGACCAGCCGCCGGGCGCTGCCCACAGAGCCGATGCGAAGGGGGGGCGGCCGTCTGAGGGGCCGACGGAGATAACCGGTCGTGGGCATGGGCCCCTTGGGAGGTGCCATGACCCTCGCTCCGGCCCCACGCGGAGCGAGCTTACGTCTCGCGCTGGCAGAGCCCCCGCCGACGAAGATCAGCAGCGCGGCCGCCGCGAAGCAGAGCGTGAGAGGGCGCCCGAGAATGAGCATGGTAAAAGTGTGGTGGATGCAGGTGTCCTTGTAAAGTGGGGAGCGCACCGGGGTACGGTTGTGTGTGCTCCAGGGTGAGCGTGGTCGTCTCCCCGCCCGGTGGCGGGCAAGCTCCGGAGCCGAGCCGGGTCAGTCCTTGCCGTGGGCCTCCACGAGGGCAGCCAGGCGGCGACGGGCCACATCCGTGTGGAGCTCCTTGGCCACGGCGTCCAGGTCCAGGCTGGCACCCTTGGAGCCCCCGGTCTCGAGCCTCTCCACCACCGCCTCCAGGGCCACCGCGTCGGCCACGACATGGCGCTCCTTCTCGGCGCCCTCCACGTCCTTGCCCCGCACCAGGCCCAGGACGACACCGGCGATCTCTGGATCCACGTCCGCCCGCTCCAGCACTCGGCGGGTCTGCTCTGGTGAATCGAGCACCCCCAGCAGGGCCGCCGCAAAGACCACCTTTGGGACACCGTCGGTCTCCAGGAGGAGCTCCTGGGCCTGAGCCAGCACCCGCATCCCTCGCCGCAGCGCCGGATCGTTCTCGCCGACGACATCCCTGGCTATGGTCACGAGGCTGTCGAGCACGGAGATCTTGTCCAGCGGCGTATCCTCCTCGGTGAGGGGCACATCACCGAAGCACTGCTTGGCGTACTTGCACCACTCGGCGCAACCCACGTCGATGCTGGGGTTGCGGAAGCGAAACCCACACTTGGTGCAGCGCCGGGTGGCCTCGTCCTTGAAAAACTCCACCAGGGTGCCGCAAGCGGGGCAAGGAACGTCAAAAATGGCGTCCGGGCCCCAGTACCGGCTGTCTTGTCCGGGACACTTCATCGATCAGTACTCCTGCGCGCCCCTGATCACTCTGGCGCCGCTGCAAAGCTGCCAGGCCGACTGCCCGACCAACTGTTTTCCTAGCCGAAGGTCGAAGCAAAGGCAATCCCCATGCTCCCAATCGAGCCGAAGCTCCTTCAGGACGATCGCGCGTCAAGGACATCCCGGAGGAGATCGAGCAGGCGCCTGGGCTCCATGGGCTTGCTCACATAGCCGTCGACACCAGCCGACCTGCAGCGCTCCTGGTCGTCTGGCTGGACAAAGGCGCTGGCGATCACGATGGGGATGCGGGCTGGCAAGCCCTGCCCGTCGCCATCCCTGATTCGGCGGGTGGCCTCCAGGCCATCCATGCCCGGCATCTCCACGTCCATGAGCACCAGGTCATACTCGCTGGTGCGCAGCCGATCGAGTGCCTCGGCGCCACTCCCTGCCACGTCGGCCAGGTACCCCCCCCTGGGACAGGATCTGCCGGGCCACGCTCTGGTTCGGAGCATCGTCATCGACGACCAGCACCCGCATGGGGTCCCCATTCGCCCGCCGGGGCGACGCCTCCGCTTCCGTCCGAGGCTGCGCCCTGGGCTGCGGCGCGACCTGCGGATGCGGCCCCTTCGGGATCTCCCGAGCTGTCCGGGCACCCTGGAGATCGGGCGTCGGCGTGCAGCCTGGTCGAGCCCCCAGGCTGGCCGTGAACCAGAAGATGGATCCTCGCTCCTCCCCTTCCTTCACCCCGATCTCCCCACCCATGTGGGTCACGATCTGCTTGGAGATGGCGAGCCCCAGCCCGGTGCCCGTGCTCCGCCTGGAGATTGAAGGATCAACCTGGGTAAAGGACTCGAATATCGTGTCCTTGTGCTCCGGCGCCACGCCTATGCCGGTGTCCACCACCTCGAAGCGCAGCTTGACGCCATCTGGCGAGCTCTCCTCGAGGGCGACGTCCAGCCGAACCCAACCCTGCCTGGTGAACTTCATTGCGTTGCCGATCAGGTTGTGCAGCACCTGCTGCAGCCGGTGCGGGTCTCCCACGACCAGCCGCGGAACATCCTGGTCGACCCGTCTTTGCAGCGTCAGCCCCCGGCGCCTGCACTCGGCCTCGCACAGGCCCAGGCACCCGTCCAGCAGGTCCTCCAGGTCGAAGTCCACCCTCTCCAGCTCCAGCCGGCCGGCCTCCGCCTTGGAGATGTCCAGGAGATCGTTCAGCGTGGAGAGGAGCTGATCCGCGCCCCGTTGAATCAGCTCCACGTAGCGCCGCTGCTCCTCGTCCAGGGAGGTCATCTGGAGCAGCCGGCTCATGGCCACGATGGGGTTGAGAGGGGTCCGCAGCTCATGGCTCACGTTGGCCAGCAAGGTGCTCTTGGCCAGGGAGGCCGCCTCAGCTTCTGTTGTGGCACGCCTCAGCTCCTGCTCTGTGCGGCGGTGTGTGGTGACATCCTGCACCAGGTGCACCACCTGGGTCACCGCACCGGTCTCGTCTGGAACCGGGGAGAGACAGACCTCGAAGCTGCGCAGCTCCCCGTCGGGAGCGAGAACCTCCCGCTCGACCCTGACCGGACCCGAGAGGGGTGCCTCGACGATGTGTGTCGGGCAGGTCTCGGCCGGCCCCAGGCACACGTACCCGTGGTCGGCAGAGATCTCGTGGCACCGGCGGCCCACCACCTCGGACCGATCCTTGCCGATGCCCTCCAGGTAGAACCGGTTGGCGTCCACGATCTCGTGGGTGCGAACATCGACCAGCGACACCGCGGCCTCCATGGAGTCCAGGATGCTCCGGCTCAACCGCTGGGATCGGCTCAAGGCCTCCAGCACGAAATGTCGCTCGAGGGCGCCAGAGAGGAGGTTTCTCACCGTGCAGCAGAGCTCCACCTCGGAGCGCAGCCAGCTCCGCTCGGCCGTGAGGGACTCGAAGCACAG
>JAJRWW010000176.1 GCA_024276595.1 Myxococcota bacterium | reverse complement strand
TCCATGAGCACGAGACCTGGATCCCTTCTGGCGGCCTGGACCCTGATGTCTGCGGTCTGGTTATTGGCGCTGGCCCCTTCGGGATGCGGAGACGACCCTGGGCAGCCTCCCGCCACTGGACCGGTGGTAAGGTTTTCGCTCGCGTCTCCCGACTTTTTTGGCCAGCCCTGGCCCAGCGACCTGCGTCTGACCTCTGATGGGCGGGTGGACCTGGCAGGCTTTGCGGAGGGTGACACGCTGGTGCAGAATGTGGTGGAGGCCGCCGCCGCGGAGTGCCAGGGCTTTGGGCTGGGCAGCGCCGTGTACTTTACCTTCAGCCAGGAGGTGGACCCCCAGTCTCTGCCCGCCGACGGGGCCGAGACGCTGGAGGGCTCGGCCACGGTGTACCTCGTGAACGTGGATCCAGCCTCTCCTGGCTATGGCGAGCGCGTGCCCCTGTGGATAAAGCTCTCGGAGCGGGCGAGCCGCTTCATTGGCGCCAACTGGATCGGCCTGCTGCCCTACCCAGGCCACCCCTTGCGCCAGCGGACCACCTACGCTGCGGTGGTGACCACCGGGGTGCTGACAACGGAGGGTGAGCCCTTTTCCCAGGACAGGGACCTCGCTGCCATTCTCCAGGGAGATGGAGGCGCCGAGATCCTGGCCGCCAGGGAGGTGTTTCGACCGCTGCTGGACTACCTGGAGGCCAGCTCCATCGACCTGAACGACCTGGCCGGCGCCACGGTGTTTACGACCCAGCAGGTTACGGACGTGGTGCGTAATGCACGGGAGGTGGTGCGAGGGCTGGCGACGCCGGAGCTGGAGGGCCTGAGCCTGGTGACCAGCGTCACCCACTACGACCTGTATGAGGGCACCTACCTGGCGCCCATCTTTCAGCAGGGGGATCCTCCCTATCGTCTCTCGGGGGGCGCAATCGAGGTGGACGAGCAGGGGGCCCCCGTGGTGCAGCGCATGGAGGAGCTGCGCGTTGCCATCTCCATTCCCTCGGAGGATCCCATGCCTCCAGGAGGCTGGCCGGTGGCCCTGTATCGACACGGGACCGGTGGGGACTACATGTCCTTCGTGGATAACGGCACAGCCAGCCGCCTGGCTCGCGCCAACGACAGGAGCTACCAGCTAATCGGCCGGGTCGCGGTGGTCTCCATCGACGGGGTGGTCCATGGTCCGAGGGCCGGGTCCAGCACCCTCCCTCCCGAGCAGCTCTTTTACAACTTCGAAAACCCCCTCGCCGGCCGGGACAACTCCCGGCAGGAGGCCATCGACAACTTCGCTCTCGTGCGGCTCGTGGAGAGGGTCGATGTTGCGTCGGCGCCGGGCACCGGGAATCCCATTCGTTTCGACACCAGCAAGATCTACTTCTTTGGCCACTCCCAGGGGGCCATCACTGGCGCGCTCTTTGTGCCCCATGAGCCGCTTCTGCAGGCTGCGGTGCTCTCGGGCGCCGGGGCGCATCTTCTGCTCACGTTGCTCCGCAAAGACAGCGAGCTGCCCATATCCACGCTGCTCGAGATAGCCCTCAACGACGACGACTATGGGCCCGTGGACGAGATGCACCCCGCCCTTAACATCTTGCAGACCTTCATCGAGCCAGCCGACCCCCTGGCTTACGCGCGCCTGTACCTGCGTGAGCCTCCCGGGGGGATCTCGCCCCGGAGCGTGCTGCTCACCTACGGCCTGGACGACTCCTACACCCCCAACATCACCACGGAGGCCCTCGCCACAGCGGCCGGCCTGGCCCCGGCGGGGGAGATCCTGCAGAGCTACCCATCCATGGAGCTGTCCGGAGATGTCTCGTCGCTTTCCCCTCCGGTGTGCGGCAACCACGAGGGACCCTCGGGCACCTCCACGGCGGTGGTGGTTCAGTACCAGCCGTCACCGGGGGACGATGGCCATGTCGTGGTGTTCGACCAGGTCACGGCGAAGCGCCAGTCGGCGGGCTTTCTGGCCAGCCACGCATCCCATGGATGTGCCACCCTCGTGGAGTGATCGGTCTCAGTAGGCGAAGTCCAGCTCGGCAGCGGCCTCGAACAGGTCGTCCTCGTCGTGCTCGTGCTTGCGCTGCCGGGCTATCTCGTCCAGGAACACGGCGTCCATGAGGCCGTCGATGGCGTCGCTGAGTGTGTCGAACCTGGGGGTCTCGCGGGATGAGAAGTCCTCGAAAGAGGCGTAGCGCGCTTTGTGGTATGGGGACATGGTGCTCCTCGTTCTGCTTGCGGGACGCGAGGCAACACGCCCGCCAGTGTTGTGGCTGTCTTGGCCCTGCGGCCGCGGATCCATCCTGGGCGCTGGATCACCCCTCGGCGTTGGCCAGGTCCAGCGACTCGGGTCGGGTGAGCAGGGACTTTAGCCAGCTCAGAGCTCGAGCCAGGCCTCGAGCCGGTGGCTCTGCGAGGGGCTCGGCTGGGTCGCCCACGGGCCAGGCGCTCAGGAGCTCGCCCTTGTCGAACCACTCCAGCACCTGGCCGCCATCGGCTCCCCACCTTTCCAGCTCAGCAGTGTCTAGCCTCTGCACCGAGAGAATCTGCCACGGCTCCACCTGCTCCCAGCGGCGGCCGGGGGGCGCCTTTCTATATGCGTTCACGATCTCCTCCATCCCTTCCTCGGGTCTGGTCCGTACGAGCTCCTTCACGAGTCGATGCGCCTCACCTGTGGCGGGTCTGCGACCCCTGGGAGGCCGCGGGAAGAGGTGCGCGAAGACCAGCCCAGGCCGCTGGGCCCTCTCCAGCTCCTCCCACCAGCAGGCGGGACGTTCGGTGATCTTGCTGCGTGTCCAGTTGAGCCACATGATCAGGTACTCCTACATCTGCCTACACTGTAGCCCCAATAACCACATGTGGTCAAGAAAAGGGATCGCTCTACTTTGACCCCTCTCCTCCCGATGGGGTGCATGATGGCTTACAACTATGATTTGTTTATGGTTTCTGCCGGCAATTTCACTTGGCATGTGGCAGCGATTGTGTTAGGTAGTCTCCTCATGGCCAGGGTAGTAGCCATAGCCAACCAGAAGGGCGGCGTCGGGAAGACGACCACCGCTGTGAACCTCGCAGCCTCCCTGGCAGCGGCGGAGCGACGGGTTCTGCTGGTGGACGCCGATCCCCAGGCGAACTCCTCCTCCGGGGTGGGGCATCCCGGCTTCTCGGTGGAGCTCACCCTCTACGATGCGCTGGTCAACGAGTGCTCACTGGAGGACACGGTCCTGCCCACGGACCTGGAGTACCTGTCGTTGGTGCCGGCCAACGCCGACCTCTCCGGGGCAGAGGTGGAGCTGCCGCAGGTGGATGACCGCTCTCAGCGCCTGTCGCAGGTGCTCTCGTCGGTCCTGGACCGCTACGACTACGTGCTCATTGACTGTCCGCCATCGCTGAACGCCCTCACCGTGAATGCCCTTTGTGCCGCGGACTCGGTGCTCATTCCCCTGCAGTGCGAGTTCTATGCCCTGGAGGGACTCAGCCGGCTGGTGGACACCATCGCCCGGGTGCGCGGCTCCTGGAACCCTTCTCTGGCCATAGAGGGGATCCTGTTTTGCATGTTCGACGCACGCACAAACCTCTCGCGGGAGGTGGCCGCAGAGGTGCGCAGTCACTTCCCCGACAAGGTGTACCAGACCGTCATCCCGCGGAATATCCGGCTGGGTGAGAGCCCATCCCATGGCAAGCCGATCCTCCTTTATGACCCTGTGTCCCGGGGCTGTCAGAGCTACCTGCAGCTCGCCCAGGAGGTGATTGACCGAGGAGCGCCCAATGCCCCGTAAGGTCCAGCGGGGCGCTGCGAGGCGGAGCGGCAAGGCCGGGCGAAAGGCCCTTGGAAAGGGGCTGGGAGCCCTGCTGCCACCCGTCCCCGACAAGGCTCCGGAGGGAGGCTCCGACGACGGGGATGCCGGCAAGGTCTTCGAGTGTGACCTGGACGCCATCCACCCCAACCCGGATCAGCCTCGCAAGCACTTTGATGACGAGCGCCTGGAGGAGCTGGCCGAGTCCATCAAGCACCTGGGGGTGCTGCAGCCGCTGCTGGTGCGCCCGGTGGAGTCGGGCTACGAGATAGTCCTCGGGGAGCGGCGCTACCGCGCATCCCGCCGTCTCGGGCTCCAGAAGATCCCCGTCCAGCTCGTGGACGCGGACGACGAGAGGGCCTTTCAGATGGCCCTGGTGGAGAACATCCAGCGAGAGGATCTGGGGATCCTCGAGGAGGCGGACGCCTACCGGCGCCTGGTGGAGGACTTCGGCCTGAAGCAGGAGCAGGTGGCTCGGAGGGTGGGCAAGGATCGGTCCACGGTGGCCAACGCCCTGCGAATCCTGCGGCTGCCCGGGCCGGTGAAGGTTGCCCTCGCCGAGGGAAAGCTCACCGCGGGGCACGCGCGTCCGCTCTTGTCGCTGCCTCCGGAGCGCATGGAGCAGGTGAGCCGGCAGGTCGTGGCCAAGGGGCTGTCGGTGCGAGCCACCGAGGCCTTGGTGCGTCGGGTCAGGGACGGAGGCGGCCCGGAGCCCGCTGGGCGCAGGCCCAGCCAGGAGAAGTCGGCCACCTTGCGTGACCTGGAGGACAGGCTCACTCGCGCCCTTGGCACCCGGGTGCAGCTCAAGACCAGAGGCGCCACCGCGGGCAGGGTGGAGATCTCGTACCACAGCCTGGAAGAGCTGGACCGGCTCCTGGACTTGCTGATGCCATGAGCGTACGAGATGGCATCTGACCCCACGAACACAGGGCGCAGAGAGCATCGCCGTGTGCGGCTCGCGCTGCAGGTCTCCTACCGTAGCAAGGGCTCTTTCCTGGTGAGCTACTCGGTGGATCTCTCCCAAGGGGGGCTCTTCATCGAGACCACCAGCCCTCGCCCGGTGGGCACCGAGCTGGAGCTCTGGCTGGCCATCCCGGGGGTGGACCAGGACGTGCGCATCAAGGGAGCCGTGGTCTGGATCCGGCGCAGCCAGCAGGGTGATCAGCCCCCGGGCATGGGGATCCAGTTCCAGCAGGTGGAGAGCGACTGCGGTCATCTCATAGACCAGATCGTGCGGCACTTTTCGGGCATCCGGGGGCTGGTGGCCTCCTCCAGCGCGCGCACACGTGGGCAGCTCAGGCGCATGCTTAGGGCGGCTCTCACCATACAGATAGATGAGCACGAGCTGGAGCTGCCATACTCCGCTCGGGGGCAGGACCCATACGACCTCGTGATAGTGGACCTGGGTGATGGAGACGAGGTGGCGCAGCAGCTCCTCGAGGACGTGCTGCGCGGAGGCTAGCAGACCGCCACGGTGGCCATCTCGGGTCACCCTTCGGTGCGCCAGCGTGCCCTGGAGCGTGGAGCGCACGCCGTCCTCTCCAGCCCGTTGGTCCACTCGGAGCTCCGTGCCGCCGTGCTCCGTGCGCTGGCTCGACCCATGGCCCTGGCGGCCGACGACCTTGAGGAGTGAGCAAATGAAGGTGCTGCATCTGTCGGAGCGAGTGGCTCCCTTTGGATCTCTGGACGCCCGTGCACGCGCGGTGGCCGAGCTGGCCCCGGCGCAGCAGGGGGTCGAGGAGGAGGTCCTGGTGGTGGGGTTGGCCCCTGTGTCCAAGGTGGAGGACCTCTCCTCTCCCCAGCAGTTTGCACGGCGTCTGGAGCCCTTGAGCGTCCCTGGGGAGGCGGGGACCTTCGAGGCGCATGTGCTGGAGTCCACCCTCGTCGGCACGGGCATACGGCTGTATCTGCTCGTGCTGCCCCCGGGCCACCCGACCACGGACTTTGCCACAGCGGCGCTGACGCTGGCCAGGAGCCTCCCCCAATGTCCCGGGCTGCTTCACCTGCACGGCGAGACGGGCATGGATCCCGACTCCGCCAGGGAGGAGCTGGAGGGCGTCTCGCTGGTGCAGAGTGTCTATGGCCACGGGGGCTCGGAGCTGCTGGCAAAGGGTGTGCAGGACGCTGACGAGGTCGTGGTCCCCTGTGGCGACCTGGCGGCGCCCGCGGATCCGGGAGGGGACCCGGCGCGCTCCTCGCCGGTGGCAGAGGCGCTCGCCGCCCACACTCACCCGCGAGTGGTGACCCATGGGATCGACCTGGTGCGCTGGGACCCCTCCCGCGACAGCGCGCTTCCTGGTCCCTTTGACACGGAGTCGCTGGAGGGCAAGGTGGCCTGCAAGCGGGCGCTGCAAGAGCGGGCGGGCCTCGCGCCCCGGGCAGATGCTCCGATCCTGGCCCTCTGGAGCAACGGAGGGGAGACAGGGGGGCTGGAGCTCGTGACCGGCTGTCTTCGGGAGATCCTGGCCCTGGACCTGCAGGTGGTGGTGCTGCCCGGGGAGGAGGTCGCCGAGGCAGACCTGGAGCCCATGGAGGGGGAGAGGGTCTGGCGCGTCCCGCCGGGGGATGATCGCGGGCTGCGGTTGGCGCTGGCCGGGAGCGACCTGGTGCTGCTGCCCGACGGCGAGGCTCCCCTGGGCCAGCGTGCGCTCATTGCCACCCGCTACGGTGTGGTCCCCGTTGCCAGGCACGTGGGCGCACACCGTGATCGGCTGGTGGAGTACGATGGGCTGAGCAACACCGGTGGCGCCTTCCTTTTCGACGACCCACTCGAGCCGGAGCTCCTGGCCGCCCTGGGGCGCGCGAGGCGACTGTACGCAGATCAGACGGCCTGGGCAGCAATGCTCTGCGCCAACGGTGCGGTGGACATGGGCTGGGCTCGCGCCGCGGCGCAGCTCCACGAAATCTACAACAAGGCGGCCGCAAAATAGATGCAGCCCGTGGTTCCCCTGGGGCGAGGGTGCCGAGCTCTGCTCGCGCGAAAGCGTTGAGCAGACAGCGAAGGCGAGCGAGCTCAGGGCTCGAGCGCGGGCGCGATGCAGCGGGCAAAGGCAGCGCAGCCCTTCTTGGGGAGGCAGCGCTCCAGCAGTCGGCGACGCCTGGAGCTCTCCTTGAGCTTGGCGCAGCGTTGGGGGCAGGAGGCCATCAGACGCGGGACAAGCTGCCCGGGAATGCGAGCGCGCACGTGGCGCAGAGACGGGCTGGAGGAGGGCTGGCGCTCTACCAGGGCGGAGGAGATCTCGGGCCGGCAGCGACGGACCTGGTCGCAGAGCCTGTCGCAGCGTGGGCCGCTGCAGGCGGTGACTCCCAAGAGAAGATACCCCAGCCCGGCAAGCATGAGGGGGAGCGCCATGGACCTGGTGGACCGAGGCTCTGTGGCCCGCCCCGCACGGATCGCTGCCCCATCCCCGGGGGGCCTGAGAGATTGTCTGCGCATTGGGTTGAGGTCGAAGGAGCTACCGGGTGTAGATGTGGACCTGGGCCTTGGCCTTGCCCACGCCGCCCCGAGGTAGCCTCCACATGTCGATCATGATCTCCATGCACTTGGAGGCGATGTTGTTCTTCACGGTGGTGGTGATGGTCTTCTCGGTCACCTTGCCCCGCTTGCTGAAGATCACCGCAACCCAGAAGTAGCCGTCGTAGTCGGGATTCACCTTCACCACGTGTACGAAGCAGCGCTTCATCTTCTTGAGCTTGGCGGCGATGGAGCGCTTGAGGCGAGCGCGTCGGTAAGAGCTCCTGTACTGCCGCTTGAGCTCGACGGTGAGCGAGTCAACCTTGAAGACTGGCCGCTTCTTGGCAAGCGCCCCGGCCGGGGCGACACACAGGATCCCAATTGCCATTGTCGAGAAAAGTAGCCTCATGAAGCTCTCCTTGTGACAGTGATTCCCGGCGAGCGATTATAATATGGGCCCGCCAGCAGGACAACGCAGAAAAAACCTGGCTGTGGTTCAGACACTGGGGGAGGGGCACCGGCCCCACGCCCGACGGGCCTTCGACGCCGAGCCCGGAGGGCTCAACACGGACAAAAGACATGGATGACGGCGTAGGCCCGACTCCGGTGACCCCACGGGCTATCCCGAAGAGGTCCACCGCCTTCTTCGCAACCTGTGGACATTTTTCGGCGCCCTGTCGTGTCCGGTGGCTTTTGTGACAACACCGGATCCCTCATCTTTGTCGTCGTGCCTTCGTACTTGAACGGAAGTCCCGCTTGCTGCCCCATGTCTACACCACGTTGGTGGCGGTTCTACTTGTACCAGTGCAGATGGGCCACGAGCCGGCGCCGCATCATGGTCTACCCGCCACCTGCTATGCCCCATGGTCGTCAGGGATCGCAGCGTTGCAGCGCCTTGTAGATCACCCGGTCGTTCTGAACGAATGATACGCCCTCTCCGTTCACGCCAGCCCGGCACCGGTAGTACTCGAAGGTGGACCGCTCCTCCAGGATGAGCTCCCCTTTCGAGCCGAACACCACCAGGCGGTAGTCGTCGTCCAGCAGCTCT
>JAJRWW010000175.1 GCA_024276595.1 Myxococcota bacterium | reverse complement strand
TCAACGGGGTGGGGCTCCCCGGGGCGAGGCTCAACGGGGTGGGGCTCCCCGGGGCGAGGCTCCATGGACCGAGGGAGCGACGAGCAGCGCAGCCGAGAGCCTACTTCAGCAGGTGAACCACTAGGCCGGAGCGGAGCTTGGGCTCGAACCAGGTGGATTTTGGGGGCATTATCCTCCCCGCGTCCGCCACTGCCAGAAGCTGCTCCACGGTAGTGGGGTAGAGGGCGAATGCAACGGCCGCGCCCTCGGCGCAGCGCTGCCTCAGGCCCTCGAGCCCGCGGATGCCTCCCACGAAGTCGATGCGCCTGTCCTTGCGGGGATCCCCGATGCCCAGCTCGGGCGCCAGGAGGTTCTCCTGGAGAATGGCCACGTCCAGGCTGGCCACCGGGTCCTCGGCGGGAAAGCTGTGCTCCCTGGCCCTGAGGCGATACCACCGGCCTTCCAGGTACATTCCGAAGTCGTGGGGCCGGGTGGGGCGAGGCTCCTGGGTGGGCTCCACCTCGAAGCGGTCTCCGATGGCTTCGAGCAGTGACCTGGGGCTGTGCTCGCCCAGATCCGTCACCACGCGGTTGTAGTCCAGGATCTGGAGCTGGTCGTGGGGAAAGAGCACCGCCAGGAAGTAGTTGTACTCCTCGTCGCCGGTGTGGTCGGGGTTGGCCTCCCGCCGACGGCGAGCCACAGTGGCCGCGGAGGCGGAGCGGTGGTGGCCGTCGGCCACGTAGAGGGCGTCCACCTTGGCGAAGGCGTCCACCAGGGTTTCGATGGTCTGCTGGTCGCGGATCACCCACAGGGTGTGTCCGATGGAGTCCTCGGCCACGAAGTCCACATCTGGTCTGGCCTGGGTAACCCCGGACACCAGGCTGTCGATCTCCGGGCGAGCGCGGTAGGTGAGAAACACGGGCCCGGCGTTGGCGCCGGTCTCGTCCACGTGGCGAGTGCGGTCTGCCTCCTTGTCCGGTCTCGTGTGCTCGTGCTTTTTGATCAGGTCCTCGTCGTACTCCCTCGCGGAGACGCAGGTCATGAGCCCGTACTGCTCGTGCTCGCCCATGCGCTGGCGATACAGGTACAAAAAGGGAGCCTCGTCGGACACCAGCACCCCGTCGTCCATGAAGCGGCGCAGGTTCTCGGCGGCCTTTGCATAGACCCGATCATCGTACAGGTCGACCCCCGGCTCCAGGTCGATCTCTGGCTTGATCACGTGGAGAAAAGACTCGGGGTTGCCTGCCGCCATCTCCCGCGCCTCCGCGGAGCTCATGACGTCGTAGGGCAGGCTGGGTACGCGGTGTGCCAGGTCTGGCCGGGGGCGCAGGCCACGAAATGGGCGAATGAGCGACATGTCCACCTCCAGGTCGTCAACTGGGTTTCGTTCTTGGGCTTGCAGAGAGCCGGAGCATGATCCGCGCCAGCACGAAGATGTAGGTGGCCGCCACCAGGGGCGACCAGGCGGCGCTGATGTTGTACTTCACCGCGCCCACGCCCACACCCACGAAGGCCACCGCCACCAGGGCGAGCCCGGCGGAGATCAGGGCCACGGGGAAACGACGTCCCCTCACGATGCGGTCCATGAGGTTCAGGCCCGCTGCCGCGCCCAGCAGGCAGCCCATGGCGCCCAGGCGACAGACCCACATGGACAGGTCCACCTCGTAGGCGACAAAGGAGATGACTCCCAGGGCGACGGCGAGCAGGAGGCCCACGAAGGAGTAGGCTCGCATCACCGCCATGGCGCGGCGGGCGCTGCGCAGCCACTGGCCGGGTCTCGCCGCTGCGGGCCGGTTGACGGCAGCCTCGGCGGCGGCGACCTCGGCGGCGGCGGCCTCGGTGGCGGCGACCTCGGCGGCCTCAACCTTCTCTCGTTTGGGGTCGTGGGTCACTGGGGTTTCCTCTGGAGCTCGAGCGAGAGCAGGTGCTCCCTCCGGTGGCGCCAGATCTTGACCTGCACGGTCTTTCCGGAGGGCTCCCTGGCGGCCGCAAAGGCCAGGTCCTGGTGGCGGACCACGCGCTTGCCGTCGAACTCCAGGATGACGTCCCCCGGGCGGAGCCCGGCCCGGGCCCCTGGACCACCCGGGATCACCTCGCCCACCAGTGCGCCGCGGGGCTTGCCCATGCCCAGCCGGGTTGCGAGAGCTCGTGTGACCGGTCTGGCGTAGATACCCACCCAGCTCCGGGTCACCTGGCCGTCCCGCAGCAGGGTCGGGAGCACGTCGCGGATCATGTTGATGGGCACTGCGAAGCCCATGGCTCGCTGGCGGTCATCGAGCATGACGTTGATACCGACCACCTCTCCAGCGGCGTTGACAAGGGGACCGCCCACGTTGGCGACGTTTATCCGAGCGTCTGTGCTGATGAAGCTGAAGTAACCTGGCCGAGCGAGGGTCAGCCCCCGGGCCGCACCCGGTGAGCCAACCAGCCCTGCGCTGAGGTATGGTGCCGTGCCGAAAGGGTCTCCGACGGCCACCACCCAGTCGCCGGGCCGGAGCTGGGAGGAGTCACCGAGCCGGGCGGGGGTTAGCACCACCGGCTTGCCGGTGGCGGGGAGCACCAGGCGCAGCACGGCAACCCCAGTGTCCACGTCCCGCCCCACCAGCTTCACTTTGAGGACCCGGCCGTCGTGGAGGCGGGCGAGCACCTGGGCTGCCTGGCCCAGCACGGAGAGCGCCGTCAGGGCGTACCCCTTTCGGTCCAGGATGAGCGCGGTCCCCAGGCTCCTTGCAACTCGCTCGCGCATGGGTGACGCGGCGAAGAAGGGATCGTCCGCACCCCGGCGCGGGGGGAGGGCAGTGGCTGGGCCTCCGGACACCGCTGCCCGGGCGTGCAGGTTTACGAGCGAGGGGCGAAGCCTGGCTGACACCCGCACGAAGGATCCCGGCGCGGTGGGGTAGAGGATCTTCACCGGTGCCGGCCTGGGAAGGAGCGTGGGGGCCTCGTTGGTCTGCTTCTCGGGCCGCCGGGCGCGGCATGCGGCGACGCCGAGACCGGCGGCGAGGATCAGGGCCACGCGAGGTCCACCTAGGATCCCTTGCATTTGGCCACGTACTTCATACGCAGATCGTATAGGAGGTTCTCCAAGAGCTTGTGCTCATTCTCGGTGAGGTTGCCCCTGGTCTTCTCCTGGAGCATGGAGAGCAGATCCACCGACTGCCGCGCCAGCAAGAAGTTGACCTCCTTGCGCCCGGTCTCAGGGTCGTCGATCTCTCCCAGGTGAAGCAGGGCCGCCTGGGAGAGGGAGAGCACGAAGGTGGGGAAGTAGATGGGCGGCAGGGAGACGTCTCCCCGAACGCCGCACCTCTGGGCAGCCTCGTCGTAGGCCTCCTGGCTGGCCAGGGTCTCCTCCGTGGTGGGAGTGTCTTCGGGTCCGCTCTTGTCCTCGGTCATGGTGGCTCCTCCCCCTGGGGACGGCCCGCGATCCCGCCAGGGCGGGCGAGGCCAGAGGCGGCCAGGCTATCCCTCAGGCTCGGTTCGGGCGTCGGGCTCTGCCTCTGCGTGGGGCTCCAGGGGCTGGTGCTCGGCGATGGGCTCCGCCTTGTCGGCAACGTCGGGCAGGCTGCTGATGTGCTTGTCGTAGTCGCTCTGACTCAGCAGCCCGTTCTCGATGTTGCGAGCAGCGACGCGGACGTCCAGAAGGTGCATGTCCCGCTGTGTAGCCATTTTCTGTCCTCCGTGGGGTCAGCCATCCTGGCCCATGGGGCCCCTGACTCGACCCCAGTGTAAAGCCCCCTCAGGCGAACAAGTCAATAGTCCATGCCCTGAACGGTGTCAAGCGGCACGCTCCCACAGCCGCGTGACCCGCGGAGGAGCCCATGTTCGGCCGTACTTGAGCTTTGGGTTGGTGTATACTAGATTGCGAATGATAGTGGGAAGATTTGCGTTTCATAGGGTCTTTGCTCCTCTTGGGAGCGGGCCGGTTCAGGAGAGAGCGAGATGTCTATCGAGGCGTTGCGTATGAGATCTCCCGTCAGGTTGGTTCCTGTGGTGGCAGCGCTGCTGGCGCTGTGGTCTGGCGGTTGCACCTTGGACTTTCCCATCGAGTGGCTTTCAGGAGACTGCGGGGATGGGCGGGTGAACGAGGGTGAGCAGTGCGACGACGGCAACAACATCGATTCCGATGGCTGCAGCGGCCTCTGCGAGCTGGAGGCCGGCTGGAGCTGTGACGGGTCTCCCAGCGTGTGCTTTACGACCTGCGGAGACGGCTTCGTGGCCGGGGTGGAGCAGTGCGACGACGGCAACACCACGCCCGGGGATGGGTGCGACGCCGAGTGCAACAGCGAGGTCGTGGGCTGTGGGGACGGCGAGATCCAGAGCGCCGACGGAGAGGAGTGCGACGACGGAAACTCCACCGCCTTCGACGGGTGTGACGACCAGTGCATGGTGGAGGACGGCTGGGACTGCAACGGCGCGCCCAGCCTCTGCTCGGAGATCTGCGGGGATGGCAGCACCGTGGGAGCTGAGGCCATGCCAGGGGGCTGCGACGACGGCAACGTGGTGAGCGGCGACGGCTGCGACCTGTTGTGCCAGGTGGAGCCGGGCTACATCTGCGTGGGGGAGCCCAGCGTGTGCGAGACCGGCTGCGGGGACGGCACGGTGGCCGGGGTGGAGCAGTGCGACGACGGCAACAACTCCTCTGGGGATGGCTGCACGTCGGACTGCCTCCCAGAAGACGGCTGGGACTGCGATGACGCATCTCCCACCTTTTGTGCGGAGATCTGTGGGGATGGCACCACCGTGGGCGCCGAGGCCCAGGTGGGCGGCTGCGACGACGGCAACTCCATCGCCGGGGACGGGTGCGCGCCGGATTGCACCGAGGAGCCGGGCTATCACTGCACCGGGGAGCCCAGCCTGTGCGACACCCTCTGCGGGGACAACGTGGTGGCCGGGCTGGAGCAGTGCGACGACGGCAACACCACGGACTGCGACGGCTGCCGAGGGGACTGCTCGGCCATTGAGACCGGATGTGGCGACGGCTTCGTGTGTGGGGCAGAGACGTGCGACGACGGCAACACGAGCTGGGGGGATGGCTGCGGCGGCACCTGTATCCAGGAGGCGGGCTGGACCTGCGTGGGCGAGCCCAGCGTCTGCACGGTCGGCTGCACGGTCCCGCCCGCGCTGTTTCTCCAGGGAGCCTGCAACGCTGGCGACATGTGCACGGTCACTGCATTTGATGGCGGCAGCTACGTGTGCGTCGCAGAGGGGAGCAACGACTTCTACCAGCCTTGCACGGGCTTTGACACGTGCGTGGCAGGGGCTGCCTGCGACAACCTCGGAGCCGGCCTGATGTGTCTCCCCTACTGCGACGCATCCGACCCCACCTGGACCTGCCCCATGAACGGCTCCGAGCGAGCCCTGTGCGCTTACTACTACCCCAACGGGCAGACCACCTCGGGAATCTGCGCCCCCAACGAGTGCGATGCCGTGGCCCAGACGGGCTGCTCCACCGGCTGGTGCGACCGGATTGCCGACGGAGTGGCCTTCTGTGAGACGGCTGACCCGCCGGGCACCGTTGGTCTGCACGGACAATGTGTACAGACCAACCCGTCGGGCCCCTCGGAGATGTGTCAGCCTGGGATGCTGTGCATCAACACTGGCTCGGACGAGTGTCTTTCACTGTGTCGCCTGGGGCAGTCGGACTGCACCGTGGCCGGGGAGTTCTGTGTCACCTGGAACCCGCCGGATCCGGTCTACGGGATCTGCCAGTAGGGGTCGCATGTCCAAGCTTCCGCCACCGCCACCGCTGCCACCCGAGCCCGATCCTTCCAAGCTCGGCGATGGGCGCCCCTCGAAGGGCTATGGCCAGAGCGAGTCAATCGATCTCATCGAGGACTCCGAGCTGCTGGAGCTGGTGGAGCCCTCCGAGCCCGGGCCGGTGGGATCCCCATCGGTGGCCCAGCTCCCCGTCGACGCGGCCCCCTCGCGGGAGCCGCCTGGGGGCAAGCGGAAGAAGAAAGAGGAGACCGGTCAGATCGTGACCGGGCGCAGCTTCGGCCGGTTCGAGCTGCTGCTGGAGATGGGGTCTGGGGGCATGGCCACCCTCTATCTTTCGCGCATCCGGGGCCCCCAGAACTTCGAGAAGCTCATCGCCATCAAGAAGATCCACGACCACCTGTGCAAGGAGGAGGAGTTCGTGGAGATGTTCTTGGACGAGGCGCGTATCTCGGCCATGATTCATCATCCCAACGTGGTGCAGATCTTCGACCTGGGCTCCATCGACGACGCGTACTTCATCGCCATGGAGTACGTGCACGGCCAGGACCTGTCGCAGCTTTTGCGGGGGGTCATCCGCACCAAGAACCAGACCTACTCCTGGACCCACGCCGCGCGCGTGGTGGCCGACGCCGCGGCCGGCCTCCACGCCGCCCACGAGCTGAAGGACCAGCAGGGAAAGCCCCTTGGGTTGGTGCACAGGGACGTGTCACCCCAAAACATCCTCATCTCCTACGACGGCCACGTGAAGGTGGTGGACTTCGGTATCGCCTATGCCGCCGAGAAGATCAGCCACACCGCCGTGGGCACCCTCAAGGGCAAGGCATCCTACATGTCCCCGGAGCAGAGTCGGGGGCGCCCGGTGGACCGGCGCTCGGACGTGTTCGCCCTGGGGATCCTGCTTTTCGAATGTAGCTGCATGAAGCGTCTCTTTCGGGAGGAGAACGAGGCGGCCACCCTCCTGAGGGTGGGGGCCGCGGATGTGCCCCGGCCCAGGTCCGTTCGTCCGGAGCTGCCGGCGGAGCTGGAGCGGATCATCCTCAAGGCCCTCGCCAAGGACCCCGACGAGAGGTTCGACACCGCTGCCCAGATGCAGCAGGAGCTCGAGCAGCTCCTGGTCTCCAGGGGGGAGCTGGTGGGTCCCCCGCAGATCGAGTCGCTCATGGACGAGCTGTTCCACGACCGCAAGTGTATCCGGGACTCCCAGCTTCGGGAGGTGTCTTTGCGCCCTTCCACGAACGTGGGTCCGGCCATCGGTGTGTCCACAACGACGGTGACGCAGCTCGGAGGGTTGGACGAGGCGGAGGTCGGTCCCTCGAGGCGCTGGGTGCTTCCCCTGGTGGCGGCGCTGCTGGTGCTGTCGCTGCTGGCCGGGCTCGGCGTCTTCTTGTACCCAAGGCTTTTTGGGGAGAAGGACGCCGGCAGAGACACCTCCTCGGGCGCTGTGCCTCCGAGGCAGAAGGAGCCCACTGCTCCCGCGCCCATGCCGGTGGTGCGGTTGCGGCCGCCCCCGCGGGGTGCGACCAAGGTCATGCTGGAGATCACCGTGCTGCCCAGGAGGGCCAAGGCGACCGTCCTGTTTCGTGGCAAGGAGTATCGTCAGAACGAGCTGGAGCTGCTGGTGGTTCCGGCCGACAATACCGAGGTGCTGCGCGTGGAGGCGCCGGGCTTTCACCCGGTGAGCAGGTACATCACAGTGAACGCGCGGGCGCAGCTCAAGCACACCATCCGGCTTCGGGCCAGGCGGTTTCGCCCGCGGGTTCATCCCATGCGGCCCAGGCCAATGGGCGAGGGGGACGATCTCAAGGCGCTGCCTGGGGACTGACAACATGGAGAAGCCCATGCGACGGTTGTCAATTTTTCTGATTGGAGTTTTTTTCGCCTCGGCGACGCTGGTCATCCCCGCCGAGCCCGTGATGGCCCAGAAGTACGTGCCCCGGAAGGTGAAGCGAAAGGCTCGGCGGCTGCTTCGCAAGGGGCGGCGCGCATACCGTCGAAAGCACTTTCGCAGGGCGGTGAAGTACTTCCTGCAGGCCTTCAAGGTGTGGCCCCGGCGGGAGCTGAACTACAACATCGCCATCGCCTATGGGAGGCTCGGGGACAAGATCAAGGCGGTGACCTATATCCGCCGTTTCGAAAAGGACGCCAGCGTCAAGGAGCTGCGCTCCGTCCCGAGGTGGCTCAGGGAGATCAAGGACGAGGTGGCGGTGGTGAACGTCCAGGGCCCGGACGGTGCCACCGTGAAGATGGACGGCCAGGTTGTCGGCGTGGTGCCCGTGGAGCTGGTGATAATGCCTGGAATGCACCTGTTTGTGATAATCAAGGACGGGAAGCGTTTTGCCAAGCGAGACTGGGATGTCAAGCCCGGTCTGCGCAAGGTCTGGGAGGTGGTGCAGCCCAGGAAGGTGCCGGTGCGGGTCGTCACCAAGGTCGTTGTCCCGGTGCCGGCCAGGCAGCCCCCTCCCCCGCCGCCTCCCCCGCCGCGCCAGGGTATCTCCAAGTGGTACACCATCACCGCCGGCCTGGTGGCCCTCGGCCTGGCGGGCGCCGCCATCGCCACCGGGCTCCAGGCCAAGAAGCTTCACGACGAGTACACATCTGGTGCCACCCGGGAGCTGCGGGCAGACGGACGGTCGATGGTGCACACCACGAACATCCTCTGGGGGGTGTCAGGTGGGCTGGCGGTCACCTCTGTGGTGCTGGCCATCTTCACCCAGTGGAAGAAGGTCTCAAAGGCTGAGAAGGCATCCATGGCTCCGCGTCTCCGGCTGGGGGTTGGCTCCGGCGGGGCCTCGGTGTCGCTCTCCGGGCGCTTCTGACCGAGCGTACCCAAGGCGGACCAGCACAGAGGGAGAGAGCCTTGCCCGATCCGACGCAGCAAAAATACAAGGTCATCAAGAGGTTCGATGCTGGCGGCATGGCCGAGGTGTTCATCGCTGACGCTGTCGGAGCCGGGGGTATCGTCAAGCGGGTGGCCATCAAGCGCATCCTCCCGTCTTTGGCCGAGAACAAGAAGTTCGTGGCCATGTTCTTGGACGAGGCCAGGGTGGCCATGCTGCTCTCCCACGCCAACATCGTTCAGACCTTTGACGTGGGCGAGTCGGACAACTCCTACTTCATCGTGATGGAGTTCGTGGATGGCGCCAGCCTCAAGGGTCTCATCGACTACCGCGCCGAGCGGGGCAAGCTCATCCCCATGGGCGCTGCCATCAAGTTCGTCATCGAGGCGTGCAAGGGGCTGGACTATGCGCACAACGCCGTGGACTACCGCCAAAAGCCGCTCAACATCGTGCACCGGGACATCAGCCCCCCCAACCTGCTGGTGTCCGTGCGGGGGGAGGTGAAGGTGGTGGACTTCGGGCTGGCCAAGGCGGCATCCCAGCTCGAGGTCACCGACCCGGGAGTGGTGAAGGGGAAGTTCTCGTACCTGTGTCCGGAGGCCATCGCCGGTCTCACCGTGGACCACCGAGCCGACATTTTCTCGCTCGGCATCATCTTGTGGGAGATGCTCACTGGCAAGCGCCTTTTCTACGGAGAGAACGAGTACCAAACGGTGCAGCTCGTGGAGCGCTGCCACATTCCAGCCATCAGCGTGCTCAACCCGAGCGTGCCCCAGGTGCTCGACGACATTGTCTTCAAGGCCCTGACCAAGGACCGCGACCTGCGCTATCAGAACGCGGCGGACTTTGCCGACTCCCTGACCTCCTTTCTCTTCTCAGCCGGGCTCAAGGCCACCAGCCGCGACATCGCGGCCCTGGTGCGGGAGTACCAGGGAAAGGGCACGGCTCGCAGCGATGGCGACGCCAACCTGGCGGATCTCCTCGTGGAGGAGGAGCTGCTGGCAGGCTTCACCTTGGATGAGGGGGCGCAGGCGCCTGGTGTTGCACCGGCTCTGGAGGATGAGGGAGACGCGGTGGACACGAGGGGCTGGGTGGACGACCTGGGGTTCGATGTGCCCGTGCCGCAGGTGGCCCCTGCCGCACCTGCGGGCGCTCATGGATCTGAGGCGGACGAACCCGCTGGCGCCTCGTCCGACCTGGCGGGAGACGCAGGGTCGAGCGGTCGTAGACCTCCCACGGCGCCTGCGCCACCCCCTGCCTACGGTGCTGGACCGGCGGCTCCTCCGTCGCTCGAGCCCGGCAAGAAGACCGGGCTGCTCAAGCGTCTTTTTGGCGGTGGCGAGAAGTCCGAGGGGGAGCAGAGCTAGGAGGGGTTTACATGGCTCGGCGAAGGCAGAGGGCCGCCCGGGCCCGACGGCTGCGTCCTGATCGGCGCCCGAACCTGTACACGCAGATACTGCTGGTGGCGCCGCTGTTTCTGCTCTACCAGGTGGGGGCCTTCAGGAGCGACCGGCTCAACGGGGTGGACTTCGTGTCCAGGCTGCTCTTTCGGCTGCGCGCCACGTCCGAGTGGGCTCTGCTGGGCCTGGCAGCGGTAATGGTGGTCGCTGTGATCTACCTGTATCGGCGGCAGAGCAGGAGGGAGCAGTTCCAGTGGCGCATGATGCTCCCCTTGCTCCTGGAGAGCGGGCTGTACGCCGTTGCCCTGGGGGGGGTCATCCTGCTGTTCATGGAGCATGTGCTGGGGCTTCGGCCTCCGACCATGGCGACCGATGGCGGCAGGGCGATGAGCGCGTGGATGGTGATCTACGTCTCTGCCGGCGCCGGGCTCCACGAGGAGCTGGTGTTTCGGGTGGGGATCCTCGGAGGACTGGCGGCGCTGCTTCTGCGCTGGACAGGGCTGGGCCGGGCGCTGGCGCTGACTGTCGCCCTGCTGGCGAGCGCGGCGCTGTTCTCTGCGGCGCACCATGTGCCCCCCCACGGGGAGCCCTTCACTGCCTTCGCCTTCGTCTACAGGCTCCTTGCAGGGGTGCTGTTTGGGATCATCTATCTGCGGCGCGGGTTTGCCACCGCCGTGTACACGCACTTTTTGTACGACGTCCTGGTGCTGGGAGCCCTGGGGGCAGGTTGACGCCAGGCAGCACCGCCTAGCGGAGGGAGAGGTTGGCGAGGGCGCCGCCGGTGGCGTCCAGGGCCAGCACTCGCCCGGTGTCGTCGTCCAGGAGGTAGGCCCAGTCCCCTGGGAGGGAGGCGGCCACCACCCAGCGTGGGTTTCCGGGCACCTGGAGGAGCTGGGGGTCATGCTCCAGGGATCCGGTGGGAGCGTCCAGGTCGTAGACGGCGAGGGCGCCCCAGCCCGGCAGGGCGACCAGGAGCCTGGAGCCCTTCTCCGCCACGGCCAGCCCCGTGGGGTGGGCCAGGAGATGGCCAGAGCTCGCGGTCCGGTCCAGGGGGTAGAGGGAGACATGCCCGGAGTCCAGGTTCAGCAGGGCTACTCCTTCGGAGAGGAGGATCTCTCCGTCCCCAGGTGTCTCCCTCTCGCCCGTGACCAGCACGTCGCTGTAGGTCACTGCCAGAACCTGGCCGCCCGGCAGGAGCGTCATGGCGGAAAGGTGGTTGGGGAGATCCTCGAAGCGGCGACGTGTCCGACCGTCCCCATCCAGCAGCAGGAGCTGGCCCCCCGACACCGACGCCACCAGGACGCGCCTGTCGGCGGGCAGCGGGGCTCCGAGGCCGGTGTCCACCAGGCTCAGGGTCTCGTCCCAGGCGTTGGCCACGTAGGCGATCCGTCGGCCCGGACCAAGGGCGAGGGCGCTGGCGCCGCGCCCCACGAG
>JAJRWW010000174.1 GCA_024276595.1 Myxococcota bacterium | reverse complement strand
TCCTCGTGTAACCGGGTGCTCTTTGGCGCCTGCCTGCCCTACATCTACCGCCAGCGTCTCAAGAACATGGCCCGGTCAGCCGGCCTCAGCTCCACCTTCGTGGACGTTGTGGACATCCGCGGAGTCATCCTGAAGGCGGCCATGGAGAAAGATCTGTCCGCGCTGGTGCGCAAGGTGCGCAGTCTGCTCGCAGTGTCCATAGAGAAGCTCAAGCGCGCCGAGCCGGTCAAGGTGCATCACATCCAGGTGGAGCAAGCTGCCCTGGTGGTGGGAGGGGGCATTGCGGGTATGAGGGCGGCCCTGTCGCTAGCCCATCGGGGGATCCAGGTGCACCTGGTGGAACGCGCCGCCGACCTGGGCGGTCGGCCCATGCGCCGGCTGCACTACACCCTCGATGGCCTCGACCCCAAGGGCCTGGCCGCCCAGACCCAGCAGCGGGTGTGGGAGCATGACCGCATCACTGTGCATCGCCGATCGGAGGTCTTGAGCTCCCGTGGGTCCATTGGACGATTTCAGACTGTGATCGGCAGCGACGCCGGTGAGAGCGTCGAGATCCGTCACGGCGTCACCATTGTCGCCACCGGGGGCCACGAGGCGTCCACGGCAGAGTACTCCTACGGGCAGTCGGACCGGATCCTCACCCAGGGAGAGCTGGAGGATGGCCTGGCCACGGGGGCCATTGACGTCCAGGAGCTGAGCAGGGTCGTGATGATCCAGTGCGTGGGCTCCAGGGAGAGGGGCGGCCACGACTACTGCAGCAGGGTCTGCTGCGCAGCCGCCTTGAAGAACACCTTCAAGATACTGGAAGGAAATCCCGGGGCGCGGATCATCGTCCTGTACCGGGACCTGATGACCTACGGCGCCATGGAGCAGTACTACACCCGTGCGCGCGGGGCTGGCGTGGTCTTCGCCACCTACGACCCCAAGGCCAAGCCCCAGGTGGAGCTGGTCGGCGGACTGCCCAGGGTGACCTGGGAGGACGCAGTCCTGGGGCAGCCCGTCTCCACGAGGGTTGACATGCTGGTGCTGTCGACTGCAATCGAGCCGGACGCGAGCAACGTAGACCTGGCCCAAGCCGTCGGTGTGGACCTGACCCCCGACGGGTTCTTCCAGGAGGCGGACTCCAAGTGGCGGCCCGTGGACTTTGCCAAGGAGGGGATCTTCTTGGCAGGAACGGCCCACTCCCCGCGCCCCCTGGTGGAGGCCATTTGCCAGGCCGAGGCGGCCGCCCAGCGTGCATTCACGTACCTGTCTGGCGGGCACATGACCACCGCGAAGGTGACCTCACGAACCCACGACGCCCTCTGCGCCCTGTGCCAGCAGTGCGTTACCGTCTGTCCGCACCATGCCAGATCCATTGACGAGGCCAACCAGAGGCTTGTGGTGGATGAGGCCGCTTGCCAGGGCTGTGGCATGTGCGCCTCGGTCTGTCCGAGCGGAGCATCGGAGCTCCTGGGGCTTGGCGACAGGCAGATAATGGCGGTCATCGACGCATCGCTTTCTGACGTGCCGATGGCGTGAGTAGCTGGCAGGAGAGTGGTCATGCACTGGGCTGTGGATTTTGTTTCTGACGTGAGCAGGGCGGACCTCAAGCTCATGCGGGAGACCCTGGACGCGAAGATGAAGGCGGACTCGGGTCAGTATGGCGAGGCTGCGCGGATCCTCTGGGAGCTGCTGCTCACGGTCAGGCATGCAAAGCGTCGTCGCTGGGAGTGCATCACCATGATCCACATGGGGAAGGTGTACAAGGCGTTGCGCTGGCGCATCGCCATGCAGCTCTTTGAGGAAGCCCTGGAGCTGTCGGAGGAGATAGGCATGGAGCGAGCAAAGCTCATGGCCCTGGCGGAGCTGGGCGAGATGGAGTGTAGCTGGGGCCATTTCACCGAGGCCCTGGAGCTCTTCGACAGAGCCGTGGCTCTGCTGGATCCCGCTGACATGGAGTCACGCCGCTCCCTGCTGCTGGTGCGAACGCTGGCCTATTAGGGTATCAACGAGCTGGAGAAATGCGAGGCTCTGCTGGAGGAGGTGCTCGAGCTGGACGCGGATCTGGACCACCCCGACCTGGACGAGGATCGGGAGCACCTGGAGCGCCTTCGAGGCGCGCTGGGCAGCAGGGGTTGAGGCAACGACAGTGCTGGCCGACGCACCGCCACTCGTCAGGCGCTGGCTCAGGGAGCAGCTCTTCGAGTATGCCCCGGTGTACGTCACAGTCCTGGACGACGAGCTCAACATCGTGGTGGCGAACAACAACTTCCAGGCGGTCTTCGGAGAGGCCACAGGGCGCAAGTGCTACGAGGTGTACAAGAAGCGCCAGGTGAGCTGCCAGCCCTGCGCCGCCGGCAGGGTGTTCGTCAACGGTCGGGCTCGCCGGAGCGAGGAGACGGGGATCGATCGTCTGGGGCAGGGGGTGGAGTACGTTGTGCACCACACGCCGATCCTGGACGCCGACGGAAGGGTGGCCTACGTGGCCAAGATGTCCTACGACGTCACCGAGCAGCGGGATCTGCAAAAGCAGCTCGACCTGGTGTTCGAGTTGGCTCCGTGCTCGGTGGCCATCATCAACAAGAACCTGCGCATCATGCAGGCCAATGACCACGTGCGGACCCGATTTGGCGAGGTGACTGGCCTGCACTGCTT
>JAJRWW010000173.1 GCA_024276595.1 Myxococcota bacterium | reverse complement strand
GCCGTGCAGTCGTTCGTGGGGTCGGTGCCGGCGGCGACGTTCTGGCAGGATCCGGATCCATCGCAGGCCTGGCAGGTGCTGCAGCCGCTCTCGGGATCCGTGCCCGAGGCGTGGTCGATGCAGGTGCCCTCGGTGCCCGCCAGGTTGCACGCACGGCAGGCGCCGCTGCACTCCCGGTTGCAGCACACCCCATCGGAGCAGAAGCCGCTGGCACATTGCGACGGCGAGGTGCATGGGTCTCCCAGGCCGGTCTGCGGCGTGCAAACACCTCCAGAGCAGAAGAAGCCCGACACGCAGTGGGAGTTGTTCGTGCAGTCCGTACGACAGGTGCTGGCGCCGCAAACGTAGGGAGAGCAGTCCTCGGAGCCGTTGTCGGTGCAGTTCCCAGCTCCGTCGCAGGTGTCGGCGAACTCGTGGGTGGTCCCCGTACAGGACTCGGCCTGGCACTGGGTGCTGCTGGAGTAGTACTGGCAAGCTCCAGCGCCGTCGCAGAGCCCGTTCTGTCCGCAGGTGGCAGATGCCTCGGTGGCGCAGTCGTTCTCCGGATCCGAGGCCGCCGCGTGGTTGGTGCAGGTCCCCTGGGAGCCGAGGATTGCACAGCTCCGGCAGAGGCCGGAGCAGTCGGAGTCACAGCAGACCCCATCGCGGCAAAGCGCCGACACGCACTGCACATCCTCTGCGCAGGTGTGACCCAGGTCCCACTTCTTCTCACAGAGGCCGACGTTGCAGAAGAAGCCGCCAGGGCAGTCCGCGTGCACCGTACAGCTCCCGCAGAAGGTGACGGTGGACAGGTCGCTCTCACATCCGCCGTCCGGATCGCCATCGCAATCTCCCCAGCCTGCAGCACAGGTGGGATCGCAGGCCCCCGACACACAGGCAGTGGTGCCGTGCGGGTTCAGGCACTGGTGCCCGCAGGAGCCACAGTTCTGCACGTCTGTCTGGAGGTCGAACCCCTCGTCCACACCGCCCACGCAGTTGTTGTCGATGCCGTCACAGATCTCGGTGATGCTGGGGTTGATCCCCGGGTCGCTGTCGTCACAGTCGCTAGAGTCCGTGCGATTATAGTCTCCGTTGGGGTAGCACCAGCACTGGGAGAGGGTCTGGTGGCCGTAGCCGTCGTTGTCGCCATCCCGGTAGTAGGTGGTACAGCCCGGCGCGTTCATCTCGTTGTTGTCGCCGTTGCAGTTGTCGTCGTACAGGGTCGAGCATTGCTCTGCCATGCCCGGGTTGCAGTTGACTCCGCAGGCGGTCGGGTCGTCGTCGCAGTCTCCGCCCATGGATGCGGTGTAAATGCCAGAGACATAGCAGAGACACTCGCTGTCCCCCGTGACCCCGTAGCCGTCTCCATCTTCATCCCGCAGGTAGCTCACGCAGCCCTGTGCGCCGGGGTCGTTGTCGCTTCCGTCGCAGTTGTCATCGTAGGGGGTAATGCACCGCTCCATGACTCCCGGACGCACGAACTGGTCGTCGTCGTCGCAGTCTCCGCCCTGCCCCACGTTGTACTCCCCCTCCGCTGCGCAGAGGCAGCGCTGGTCGTTGGAGTCGCCGTAGCCGTCCCCGTCGTGGTCGCGGAAGTAGACCGTACAGTTGTCCGCGTCCTCCTCGTCCACCTCGCCGTTGCAGTTGTCGTCCTCCCCGGGGGTGAGACAGTCCTCTGTAGATGACTGGAACTGGCAGAAGTACTCGCACCCATCGCTCGGGTCGCCGTTGATATCCCAGTAGTCCACCGGGCAACCCGTAATGACTCCCACGATGTCGATGAACACCTGGCTCTCGTCCGGGTCGTTGGTCTGAATCTCGATCTGCTCCAGCGGGAACACGTCCACCGACGCGTCGAAGTCCACGGTCACATATAGCACGTTGGGCGGAATGGAGTTGGCAGGGTCCCCCGCGCTCAAGTAAAACGGCAGGCCCACTGTAGTGGCCTCCCCGGTGGACTCGTCCTGGACCCAGAAAGAGAGCTGGAAGGTGCCCGCCTGCCCGGTGTTGTTCGTGAGCAGGATGGAGTTGACGGTCAACGGAGCGTTGCCCTCGGCCATGTTGTAAAGCGCGAGCACCCGACGCTGGGGCTCCTCGAACTGAACCAACCCGAAGTCTATCACCGCGTCGCCGTCGGTGTCGGTGACGCAATCGGTGGCGTCATAGGGATACTCCAGGAACGGCGCCTCGGGCATGGTGGTGCCCTCGTCGGTGGCGCACGCCTCGATGTCGGCCACGCCCTTGTGAGAGCTCACGAGGCTCACCGAGACGGGGTTCTCGTCCGGATCGTTGGACTGGATCCTCAGCTCCGCCAGATCCAGCTCGTCGTCGATGGCCAGCAAGCTCACGTTGAGCACATGCTCTCCGTTCGGAGGGATCGTGATGTCCACCGGGCCCTCCTCGCTGCTGTGGTACTCCTGCGGCGAGGTGGGGCCGCCGTTCTCGAGGATCTCGATCATGGTGATGTTGAGATCCGCCGTGCCCACGTTGTGGATCGTCAAGGGCAGGACCACCTCCACGCCGATGAGGGGCGACTCGAAGTCGAGGGTGTCGTCCGAGAGCACTATGTCCGGCTCGTCCACCGTGGAGTCGATGACGCTGCCGTCGGTCTCGGGGACGCACTGGTTGCCGCTGCACACCTCCCCCGGGCCACATTGATTGTCATCTTCGCACCAGGTGACATTGTTGTTGTTCCCTCCTCCGGTGTGCTTGCTCCCGCATGCGCCCAAAAGCCCGACAGCCAGCACCAAGAGCCCCAGAGCACAAGCTCGTCCGGCGACCATCCCCCAACGTACGTAGACAGTTTCCCTGCTGCACATGGTTACTCTCACAAAAGCGGTTGATGTCTTTGTCAGCTTATAGGAGTTTTTTTTCTACCCCAAGCAAAAAAGCCCTTGTCGGCACTTTTT
>JAJRWW010000172.1 GCA_024276595.1 Myxococcota bacterium | reverse complement strand
GAGCTACAGCGTGAACAGTACCGTGACAACCGCCGCCCAATGGACCCTCCTGTTGGGCCTCGCCCTGGGGCTCTCTGCCTGCGCGCCTCCCTGTCCAAAGCCGACCCCACCCCGGTGCACTGCCGCCCAACCCGGAGCCCAAGCCCCTCCCACCGAGGCCCCAGACTGCGCCCGGATGTGCACCTACTTCACCTACTGTCGAGCCCGACGCTGGACCGCTCCCAGGCACCTGGCCAGGCTCATCCTCTCGTGCACCACCCAGTGCAAGGCCAGGGGCAAAAGCAAGGAGGCGAGCCAGATCTTCGAGGGCATAAGGCGCTGCTCCATCAACCGCTCCTGCGTGAAGATGGTGGGCTGCCTGGAGGCCTTCGAGGCCAAGCTCCAGGCAGCCAGACCCAAGGTGGATCCATCCGCCATATACCGGGTGGATGTTTCCAGCTCTCCCGTGCGCGGCGCCCCCGGCGCCCTGGTGACCCTCGTGATGTTCTCCGACCATCAGTGCGGGTTCTGTCGCAGGGCCTACTCGGTGGTGCGGGCCGCCCTGAAGAGGCACCCAAAGACCCTGAGGCTGGTCCACAAGCACTTCCCGCTGCCCAGCCACGCCCAGGGGCTCCTGGGGGCCCGTGTCTCCGCCTGCGTGTTGAAGCTCAAAGGAGCAGGCGCCTTCTGGGCCTTCCACGACAAGGCCATGGTGGCTCCCGACCTCTCCAGGATCGCCCTGATGAGCCTGGCCAAGGGGGCTGGCGCGGACCCCAAGGAGGTCGCCCGGTGCCTCGCCGAGAAGGGCGGCACCGGGGCCGTGCAGGCCGACCTGAAGCAGGGCAACGGCCTCGGCATAGACGGCACGCCAACTTTCTATGTCAACGGAAAGCGCTACCCGGGCTACATGAGCGCGGCAGAGCTGGAGCACGCCATCAAGGAGGCCAGGCTCCGCGCCGAAGCCCTGGTCAAGACGGGGGTGAGCCCGGCAGATGTGTACACGCGGCTCACCGCCGGGGGGGCCACGTCCCTCAAGTACATATCCCCAAGCCGCCCTTCTCCAGGGCCTGGCTCCAGACCTCGCCCCCGCCGGTAGACCGCCAGAGCCACCGTAGCCGTGGCTCATGGCTCGATGCTGCCCCCTGGCGCCCCAGGAGGCCCATGAGTTGACCTGGGGCTTTGGAGGCTCCACACTGGTGTGAGCATGGCCTCCGCCGAAAAAGCTCGGGTCTCTCCCGCGGGGCAGGCCGCCGCGCTGCTCCATCCCGGCGCCCCCGCCCCCGGGAAGCGCCCGCCACTTCACCGCCGGGTGCGCCCCAGGGAGCGGCTACGGGTAACCCGGGAGGGGTGGCTGTTCATCGTCATCTCCATCGCCATCGGCATGGCCGCCATCCGCTCTGGAAACAACCTCCTGTTTCTCATACTGGGGATGATGCTGGGCCTGCTGGTGGTCTCGGGCATCCTCTCGGAGCTGTCGCTGCGAGGCCTCTCCTTCTCCAGGCTGCCCCCGGGCTCCATCCACGCGGTGAAGCCCTTTCTCATGGGGATCTCAGTGACCAACACCAAGCGTCGCTTCCCCTCCTTCTCCATCGAGGTGGAGGACATCCAGGCCGATCAGGTCCTGGACAAGCGCTGCTACTTTCTCAAGATCCCTGCCGGGCGTACCCAGACCACCGCCTACCGCCACGCCTTCCCTCGCCGGGGTCGCCACGAGCTCACCGGCTTCAAGGTCTCCACCAAGTTCCCCTTTGCCCTGCTGCGCAAGTCTCGGCTGGTGGAGCTGGAGACAGAGGTGCTCGTGCTCCCGGCCATCAGGCAGGTGAGCATCCCCCCACTGCCCACTCCTGGATCTGCTGGTGACCGGCGACGCAAGCTCCGGGGACGAGGGGGTGACATCTACGGCCTGCACGACTTTCGTCCTGGAGACGATCCGCGGGAGATCCACTGGAAGGTCTCCGCCCACAGGGGACGCCTGGTGATTCGGGAGCGGGAGGCGGAGTCGGCCAAGGACGTGCTCATTCGGCTGGACCACCGACTCATCCTGGATGAGGATGCCGGCCTCCTGACCACCGCAGAGGCGGTGGAGGAGGCCATCAGCGTCGCAGCCTCCTCCGCGGCCCACCTTCTCCAGCAGGGATACCGGGTCGGCCTCCTGACCCAGGGAGGCTCGCTGCCGGTTGACGCAGGGCCCTCCCACCTGGCTCGAATCCTGCGCCTGCTGGCCAGGCTGGACTACGCCGACGCAGACGCTGTGCACCCACCCACACTGGAGCTGGCGCCGGTTGTGCTCGTCAGCAGGTGGGGCCAGGTGTCGCTGCTCGCCCCTGGCGGCCCGGCGGAGGCAGCGGCGTGAGGTTCCGCTCGATCCACAAGCTCGCCTCCTACCTGATGGTGTGCTCCAGCCTGGGGGCCCTGGCCCTGGGGGGAAACCTCAACCCCTTCGTCCTGGGGCTCGTGCTCGCGGCCATCGTCATCTCTGCGCTGCTTCCCGAGCCCAGGGAGAGATCCGCCAGGTGGCAAACCATCTGGACAGTTTTCACCTTCGTGGCCCTGGGCCTCTGTGCGGTGGAGTTCCTTCTGCGCGGAGAGCTGGTGCTCTCCACGGTGAACTTCCTGCTGTTTCTGCTCGTCAACAAGCTGTTCAACCGGCGAACGGGCAGGGACTACCTGCAGCTATACGTGGTGACCTTCATGATGGTGGTCGCCGGCTCCGTGCTCAACATCGGTCTCTCCTTCGCCCTGCTTTTCGTGCTCTACACGGTCTCCACCACCTGGTCGCTCATCCTCTTTCACCTGCGCCGGGAGATGGAGGAGAACTACCTCATCAAGCACTCCACCGACAGCCTCAGCGAGAGGGTGGCAGTGGACCGCATCCTGAACTCTCGACGCATCGTGGGCGGCAAGTTCCTGCTGGGCACCTCCCTCATGTCCATTACGGTCTTCTTGCTCGCTGTCACCACCTTCCTCTTCTTTCCTCGGGTGGGGAACCGAATGGCCATGGGCCGGGGCTCCCGGCAGAGCCTGATGACCGGCTTCTCGGACCAGCTCTCCCTTGGGGGGCAGGGGCTGCTAGGGGACAACCCAAAGATAGTCATGCGCGTCTACCTGCCCAACCGTCCGCCAGGGCTGCGCATGGGCGGCCTGCGGTGGCGCGGCACATCTTTCGACAGGTACTCGCGAGGCCGCTGGTTTCGCACCGCCACGGCCCCCACCCCCCCCCACGCCCGGCGGCGACACAGGCTGGAGCTGTACGGGCCAGGGCAAGGTGCGCGAGCACACGCCCGTCGCCTGGCCCGGTCGCTCCGCCAGGACATCTACCTGGAGCCCATCTCCACCGACATCCTCTTCGCCGCATCCACCCCCGTTGCGCTGGACACACACCACTTCCGGGGCGCCAAGAACCCTCGCTTTCGGGTGGGGCCTGGCGGGGAGCTGCGGGGAGACATGGGAGCGGGCGGTGGGCACTACGTGGTCTACTCGGATCTTGGGCGCCCCACCCG
>JAJRWW010000171.1 GCA_024276595.1 Myxococcota bacterium | reverse complement strand
GGGGGGAGGCGGGCCGCCATTCGCCGGCTGGAGGCATGGCTCCGAGCCAGGTCGGTGCAGGCGAGACGGCTTAGGGGGGCCATTCGAGCGGCCCTGCCCTGGCGCCCCTCGGCGCGCGAGAGGGCGCTGGTCGCGGCCACGGGGGGGGCGGACCCGCGCGTTGCCGCCTTTGCCCTGAGGGGGCTCGCCTACCACCCGACCCTCGTGGCCCTGGACGCCATCCTCGGGGCTGTGGCCTCCCCCGACTCGGCGCTCTCGTCCATCGCGGTGGACGCCCTGGCTCTCTGGGCCACAAGGAGCCCCCGCGCGCCCGCCCGCCGCCTGCTGGCGGATCGAGCCGCCAGGCTCCGCCCGCGCAAGGACGCCGCCTCCAGGGTCGTGGAGGCGGCTCTCTTGCGGACGCTGGGGGACTGGCCCGGTCTCCTGTCTCTGCTCGCCTCCAGGAGCTGGCATCGCCCGTGGGCTCTGGTGCCTCGGTACCTTTGGTTGGAGTCTCTGCCCACTCGCCAGGCCGCCGGGGAGAGCAGGGCAGGGAGGCTGGTGCTTCGCGCCTTCCGAGACGAGCACCGAAAGCTCTCCCAGATGCTCCCATCCCAGGTCCTCCAGTCCAACCGCCGCCGCGCCGAGGCCGCGGTCTTCGAGCTGGACCGCCTGGCCCAGCTCGCCTCGCGCCTGGTGTCCAGGCACGGCGCCACCGGGGGCAAGTGGGTGCGCGAGCTGCGGATGCTGGCCTCCCGTTGCAGGCGCCAGCGAGACAGGGCAGACCGCCAGCTCGGCGGCTTCCCCGGCTATCGCTCGGTGCTCGTGGACCGGCTGGAGCAGGAGCGCAGGCGCCACGCGGCCGGGCGGCCCGGGGCACGGGTGCGCCTCCGGCGCCTGCTGCGTCGCCTCCGCCCTCCAGCCCTGCTGCTGGCCATCCTCTGTGGCACAGGGCATCCAAAGCTCCTGCCAACAACTTGTGGTGGCCGCCGCTGACAGGCCGCCTTTCTGCCATCAACGCTTGTTCTCACTTTTGGTGGCGGGCGTGTTAACCATTGTTTACAATTGGATCAGCAGGTAGCGAGCCGTGTCCCTGCCCGTGGCGTTGTCGCCAGAACCTGGACAGGGTACAACTGCCGGTGTTTTGCCGCTTTTTTGGCGGAGATTGTCCCCTTCATGGCGACCCCAGGCGAGATGGGGATGAGGTGGGCACGGAAGTTGCTAGCTTTTGAGCTAGAGAATTCGGAACCATGTTCCAAGGAGCGAGACCCATGCGCCTGATCACATACTCAGCCATTTTCGGATTCCTGGTAATCTCACTCGCCTCGTCGGATCAGGCGCAGGCGCAGTGTCGCAGGCACGTCATCGTTGGGCCCGGCGTAACCGTGGTGGGGCCCTGCCAGCCCGTGCCCCCGCCGGTTGTGGTGCAGCCAGCTCCGCCGGCTCCTCCTGCTCCGCCCGCGGCCGCTCCCCCACCCCCGCCCCCGCCTCCCAGCGCGACCGTGGTCAAGCCGGTGGTGCCCTGTGACTACCCACCCCCGCGCAGGGTCCGACGGCTGCGCTACCGCAGGGTGCGGCTCTTCACCATGGGGCTCTATGGCGAGGGCACGCTCTTTAACAAGGGCGGGATGGGTGGCACGGGCTTCTACGCCCAGCTCAAGCTCATGCGGAGCTTCCACCTCTACGGGAGCGTGGGCGTCTCGGGCTCCTGCACCCAGTGCAACGAGAACAACTACACCCGCGTGGACGTGCGCTCCAGCGTGGGCCTGCAGTACTACATCGCGCGTCCGAGCTGGCGCCTGCGTCCCTTTGTCAGAGGCAGCCTCGTGTACCAGGCGGTGACCTACCGGGATCCCACCGCGGCCGACGAGAGCAGGCCCGTGCTCAAGGGCAACCAGCTCGGTGGCGAGCTGGCGCTGGGCCTGGAGTGGCGTCCCCTGCGGTGGCTCATCTTCTCGGCGGACATCGCCTACCTGGGGCTGAGCCGCATGGATGACGCTGGCGGGAGCAACCTGCAGCAGCAGCTCCTCCAGGAGAGCCGCATGGGTGGGGTGCCCACGCTCAACAAGGAGGAGCACGGCGTCAACTTCCGCTTCGGTGCCGCCCTCCGCTTCTGAGAGCTTCGGGTCGTTCTCCCAGCTTTTTCCTCCCACAGGCCACCTCCCTTCCCCTCCGAGAGCCAGCGAGATGCACCTCTGGCCAGCGCCGCGAAAAGACCGTATATACTGGCAGCCGTAGTCAACGTGTGTCCCCGACAGCCCTGGCGGCTTCGGGGTGGCAGGAGACAGCTCCCATGGCCCGAAACTCGTACCATGAGCACGACTTCGTCAGCTTTGACGGCACCAGGATACGCTACCAGAGCCACGGAGCTGGCAAGCCAATCGTGCTGGCCAATGGGCTCGGGGGCACCTTCGCCGCCTGGGTGCACCTTTTCACGGCCCTGGGAGACCGATACCGGATCCTGTGCTGGGACTACAGAGGTCTCTACGGATCGGAGCGCCCAAGGGATCTTTCCACCGTCACCGTGCGGGACCACTGCCGGGACCTGGAGGCGCTGCTGGAGCACGAGTCCATCTCCGAGGCCGTGTTCATGGGGTGGTCCATGGGGACCCAGGTCTGCTTCGAGTTCCACCGAGAGCACGCCCAGATGATGAAGGGGTTGATCCTCATCAATGGCACCTGCGGGACCCCCTTCGACACTGCTTTGGGCATCCCGGGCTCCAAGCGGATCATCATGGCCGGGCTGGAGCTCATGCGCCGATTTCCAGACCTCGTCTCCAGGGGCTCGGGGCTGGCCACTAGCTGGTCCCAGCTCATCCCCATCCTGCAGCAGCTCGGCCTGGTGGGGCGCACCCTGGACATGGACGTGTTCACCGAGCTGGCCGGAGACTTCGTGGGCCTGGACTTCGAGACCTACGCGGAGACCCTCAGGCGTCTCGGAGAGCACGACGCCTGCGACCAGGTGGACCGGGTGCGGTGTCCCGGTCTGGTGATCACCGGCGACCGGGACGTGATGACCCCGGTCTCTACCGCGCGCCACATCCAGCGCCGCATGAGCGACTGCACCCTTACAATCATCGAGAACGCCACCCACTACGCGCTCGTGGAGTTCCCCGACCAGGTCATCTCCGCGGTGGAGACCTTCCTGCGACGGGTCGAGTACTGAGGAAGCAAATGCCCCCACTCCACTGCACCGCCTGCGGAGCCGAGAACCTGGACACGGCTCAGCTCTGCTTCTCCTGCGGCGAGCCCATCGAGGGCAAGGGCCCCGACGAGCTCATCGGCAGCACCATGTTCGACTCCTTCAAGCTGGTCAAGGTGCTCGGGCAGGGGGGTATGGCGGTGGTCTACCTGGGACGCAACCAGCTCACCGAGCAGGAGGTGGCCATCAAGATGCTCCCGCCGGAGCTGGCCGCCTACGCTGAGGTGAAGACCCGCTTCCTGGAGGAGGCGCGCACCCTCGCCAAGCTGGAGCACCCCAACATCGTCCACCTGATCAACTTCGCCGAGGACTCGGGCAGGCTCTGCCTGGTGATGCAGTACGCCGAGGGGGAGACCCTCGACGAGCTCATCGACCGCGTGGAGCGCGTGGCGCCCGTGGAGGCGGTGCGGATCACCATGCAGACCCTCGATGGCCTGGCGCACGCCCACGAAAACGACGTGGTGCACAGGGACATCAAGCCGTCCAACATCATCGTGCGCCCGGATGGCTCGGTCAAGGTGACCGACTTCGGCATCGCCAAGATCACCCGGGACAACAAGCTCACCCAGACCGGGCAGACCATGGGCACTGTGCGCTACATGGCCCCCGAGCAGGTCCGTGGCTCGGACATCGACCACCGCTCAGACCTGTACTCCCTGGGGATCACCTGCTACGAGGCGCTCGTGGGGGAGCCCCCCTTTGACGGGGAGAGCCAGTTCGAGGTGATGCAGATGCACCTCACCGCGGAGCCACGGCCTCCTCGGGAGCTGGGCGCCCCCATCTCCGAGGAGCTGGAGGCGGTGCTGCTCAAGGCCATGGCCAAGAGCCCCGACGACCGCTTTCAGAGCGCCAAGGAGCTCCGACAGGCGCTGGCCCGGACCCCGGAGGGGTTGCGGGTGCCGAGGGACACTGGCGCTCAGCTCCCGGTGTCTCCGGAGGGCCTCGCCCCCACGGTGGCTGTCCCCACAAGGCGCTCCAAGGCCTGGCTGGTGGCCCTGGTGTTGGGCCTGCTGGTCCTGGCGGGGGTGGGGGTGACGCTGGCGCTCACTTTGGGAGACGAGGACAGGCCTTCCACCCCAAAGGAGAAGCCCAAGCCTGGCTCTGAGGTCAGCGTGAAGACAGGCCCCGCCCTGCCGGCCCACCACTCCTCCCTGGACCGGATCCAGAAGGTCATCGGGCGCTGGAAGGTGCGCAAGGGTTACGAGCGGCCGCACGAGCTGTACGTTTACTCCGACCGTCTCTTCCACGTGGATCAGTTCGCCCAGGCCTACCTGACCACAGCCCGGAGAGCCTATGAGCGGCTCCTGAAGGACCAGGCGATCGTGTACCACGTGAAGGTGAGGCCGCTCACCGTGGTGCTGGTGCGAAAGCGGCTGCTCAACGACAAGAAGCTCTGGCCCGAGGATCCTCCTGCGGTTGAGCGGACCTTCTTCTACGACGCCGAGAAGGGCCTGGTCTTTTCGGTCTCCGACGAGGACGCCGAGGCGAACCTGCGCTTTGCCATCGCGGTGCACTTCTGCCCGCTGGAGATCGACAACCGCCGCTGCATGGAGCTGGCCAACAAGTTCAAGGCGAGCTCCAAGGTCACGCTGTACTAGATGCGCCCGCCCGCCTCCCGGGCAGCGCGGCCCGTGGTGGCGGCGCTCTTTCTGCTCTCTGGAGCCTCGGGGCTCATCTTCGAGACCCTCTGGGTGAGGATGCTCACCACCACCTTCGGGGCGACCACCTTCGCCCTGTCCACGGTCCTCACGGTGTTCATGGGTGGGCTGGCGCTGGGTGGCTTCTTGGCCGGGCGGCTGGCTGATCGCCTGGGGAGCCCCTCCGTGGCGCTGCTTCTGTACGGCGGGCTGGAGCTCCTGGTCGGGGTCTACGGGCTCCTGTTCCCGGCTGTGCTGGGGGAGCTGCAGCTCGTGCATGGACAGATCTGGGCCCACCTGAGCCCTGGCCCGGTGGAGTTCGCCCTCATTCGCTTTGCCATCGTGTCGGTGGTGCTGCTGGTTCCCACCACCGCCATGGGTGCCACCCTGCCAATTCTGGCGCGCTACTACGCCCACCCGGCCGGCGTCGGCCGGGACGCGGGCACCCTGTACTCGGTGAACCTCCTTGGGGCGGTTGGGGGCACCTTCGTGGCGGGCTTCGTGCTCATGCCGAGGATCGGCCTGGCGGCCACCAACCACGTGGCCTGCTCCATCAACATCTTCCTGTGCCTGGCCGCCCTGGGGCTCCATGGGCTCCTTGGTGCCCGGCCAGCCCACCGCGGCTCGGCCCGGCCAGGAGCCCCGTCATCTGGCTCCGAGACCACAGCGGAGCCCATCTCGGCCGGGCCCGCCTCGGCTGGATCGAGCTCCCTTGGTGAGCCCGGCTGGAGGGTGGACCAGTGGCTGGTGCTGGGCGGAGCGGCCCTCTCCGGGCTGGTGGCCATGGTCTACCAGCAGGTCTGGACCCGGGTGCTGGCGCTCATCGTGGGCTCGTCGGTGTACGCCTTTGCGCTCATACTCATCGCCTTCTTGTTGGGGCTGGCCCTCGGGGGAGCGCTCTACTCCAGACGCTGGGCTCGCGGGCCAGGCCAGCTCGCCAACCTGGCGACGGTACACATCCTCGTCGGCACCACGGTCCTGGGCGGCTACGCCTTCATGGACAGGCTCCCCTCTCTCTTTTTGGTCCTGGCCAGGGGTGGCCACATCTCCCCGGGGAGGATCTTCTTGCTCAAGTTCCTGGTCTGCGCGCTGGTGGTGCTGCTGCCGACCATCTTCATGGGCATGGTGTTTCCGGCTACGGTCTCCAGGGTCGCGCGCGCCATGACCGGGGTCGCCCGCACGGTGGGGCGCGTGTACTCCATCAACACCATGGGCGCCATTGCAGGCTCCTTCCTGGGTGGGTTCGCCCTGATCCCCCTGCTGGGAACCAAGCGCACCCTGGGTCTCATGATATCGCTCAACCTCGCAATGGCCCTCGCATTCACCTTTCGCTCCGGGCTCGGGCGCCGGGCGATCCTCTCGCGGTGCGTGGCCGTGGTGGGGCTGCTGCTGGTGACCTGTGCTGGCGCCGCCCGGCCGTGGCAACCGGACGCCATGACCTCTGGAGTGTTCCGCCTGGCCCTCTTCGACCCCTCCCGGCAGCGCGGTCGCTGCCCCGGTCCCCAGGCACCCATCTCGAGGCTCTTCGCCCGGGGAGCCGGTCGGTCGCAGGTTCTGGCGGCGCAGCGGGCGCTCGGGTTCCGACCGGACCTGGAGACCCCGTGCGACCAGGTGGTGGGCAAGCGCCTGCTCGCCTACCGCGAGGGGGTGGTGGCCACGGTCTCCACGTGGCAGGTCATACTCGAGGGGGTCGATCCTCGCACCTGCTTTGAGCTGCTCTCCCTCCAGGTCAACGGCAAGGCAGATGCCTCCAGCGTGGCGGCCTTCCGTCGCCCAGCGGGGAGGGTATGTGCAGACTTTCTGGGGCACCCCGGGCGGATCCGGCCGGCCCTGGTGTCTCCTCGCAGCGACATGGAGACCCAGCTCCTGAGCGGGCTCCTGGGCCAGCTCCTGTACGCCGGGGCCTTTCCGCCGGAGCGAGCCCTGGTCATCGGATGGGGCTCTGGCGTCACGGTGGGGAGCATGGCCGTTACGGGCGCCAGGCGAGTGGACGCCGTGGAGCTGGAGCCGGCGGTGGTGCGCGGGGCGCGGCCCTTCTCCCGCTACAACCACCGGGCGGCCGACCACCCCGCGGTGAGGCTCATTGAGGCAGACGGCCGGAACTTCCTCGTGGCGTCCAGGGGGCGATACGACATTGTCGTCTCCGAGCCATCCAATCCCTGGATGACCGGCGCCGCGAGCCTGTTTACCAGGGAGTTCTTTCGGCTCGTTCGCGGGCGGCTGCGTCCGGATGGAGTGTTCATCCAGTGGCTCCAGCTATACGAGATATCTCCCGAGAACGTGGCCAGCGTCGTGGGAACGCTGCGGTCCGTTTTCCCGCATGTGAGCCTCTTCAGGCCGCGGCACACCAAGGCGGACCTGCTCATGGTCGCCACCCCCAGGCCACTGCGGGTGGACCCTAGCAGGCTCGCCAGGAGGATGGGAGAGCCGCGCATGAGAGCCGAGCTGGAGCGGGTGCGGATCCGCACGCCGGGGGATCTCCTGGCGCGCTTCATCCTGGGCCCGGCCGGGGTAGGGCGGCTGGTGCGCGGGGCCCCTCTGAACACCGACGACAACGCCCGGGTGGAGTTCTCTGCGCCCAGGGATCTGATCAACTACCGAGAGCACACCCCTGATCGAATTCTCGCCTGGATGCGCCAGGAGGCGCGTGGGATAGGTGAGCTCGTCGACGCTCCCTCGGCGAGGCTCCTTGTCGACCTCACCGACGCGTTCCTTCGCCTCGGTGAGCTGGAGGCCGCCCGCGCCACCCTTGGGAGGACGGGGAGCGCCGATCCCCGGGTCGCCCTGCGCCGCCGGCTCCTGAGGCTGCTCTCGAGCGCGCCCCGGCCGGGGCAGGCCATGGGGCAGCTCCTCGCTGGGCTCTCCCCCACCGATCCCCTCCGCGCCGCGCTGGGCGCAGCCCGATCCCCGTCGGGCTCTCTGGCCCTGCTGCAGAGCCTGGTGACGCTCCAGCCTGGCCCTGGCACCTTTGCCGCGCTCGGCCTGGCCCTGGCCCGGACCAGGCACCTCACCCTCGCGCTGCTCTTCCTGGCGGCGGCGCGCTCCGTTGCCACCCTGCCCGCCGCGGTCTCCTGGTCCCTCGCCAGGCTCTACCGGCGGCTGTCTCTGCATCGCCTGGCGTACCAGGAGGCGCTCCGCGCCGCCAAGTCCCAGAGCCAGTGACCCAGCATTATTGGCATCTTGCTTGACTTGGCCGGGTAGCCGCGGGTAGTCTTCGCAGACAGAAACTCACCTTCGGGGAGAGCAGGAAGATGCTCAAAGGACACCTTGGAATAGTCGCCGCGGTAGTTGTTCTCTGTTTCACCGCTGGAGGGTATGCGCTCGTCTCCAGTGACGGATCCAGGAAGGCCGAGCAGGCCGCTCGAAAGAGGGTAACAAGCGGCTACCACTCTGTGAGAGCGGTCACGGAGCTGGACGCCCAGGCTGTCAAGGCCCACGCGCAGCGCTACGCCCGGTTCGCCGGTGCGGCCTTCTCTCGCCTCGGCGTGTATCGTCGCGTGGTGGCCGGGGAGATGGCCAAGTGCGCCGCGGGCCTCGGTGAGGGCTGGTCGCCCGACTTCATGGCGGTGCTCGACAAGAAGAACATCGTCGTCTGGTCCCAGCTCAACTCCACGGTTACAAAGGGTGGCACCCCTGTCTCCTATGCGACGAACCGGCACATTCGCGACCCCTACGTGGAGAAGGTAAAGCTAGGCAAGGCTCCCATCGCTTTTGGGATGCTCAAGTTCAAGGAGGTCCTCACGGTGCCCCTCAAGACCGTGGCGATCCCCCTGCTGGGCGCCAACAACCGGGTGCTGGTGGTGGTGCTCCTCGCCTGGAAGGACAAGACCGGAGAGGCCGAGCTCAAGGCAAAGGCCCTCGCGTTCCAGCGGAGCGTGAACGTGGTCCTGGTGGTCAAGGATCTCAAGAGCGTGTACGCCAGCGTGGATGCCCTCTTGGAGCGACGTTTTCCAAAGGAGCTCATGAACAAGTTCGGGATCAAGGGCGCCTTCGTGGGCCTGCTGGACAAAGACGGCGTCCTCATGCGCCGCAGCGACGGCCGGACCAACTCCCTGTTCGTGGGCGAGCAGCTCGCCCCCAAGTCTCAGGCGCTGCACGAGGCGCGCGCCCAGCGGTACGCCACAACGGAGATCTGGCCCAAGACCAAGATCCTGGAGTCGGCGCCCGGCAAGGGCAAGGACGGCAGGGATCGCATGCGCCCAGAGCTGCTTCGGGTGGGCTTCGGGCCCGTGCTGGACGACCGCGGCGCTCTGCTGGGGGTGCTCATCATCGCCTGGCCCATCGACGTGCACGCCTCCCACCTGAAGCTGGGGGAGATCACCGGCGAGAAGGTGGCGATCCTGAGCAACCGAGAGCTCAGCTCCACGAACCTCAAGCGGGTCAACGACGCCGTGCTCGCCAAGGTGGAGCTGACCACCCTGGGGCCGCACCAGTGGCAGGCCCCTGCCATCAAGGC
>JAJRWW010000170.1 GCA_024276595.1 Myxococcota bacterium | reverse complement strand
TGTCCGTCTCGGCGAACACGAGGGCCTGGGCGACGGCGTTCTCCAGCTCCCGCACGTTGCCCGGCCAGTGGTAGGCCATGAGCCGGCCCAGGGCCTCGTCCTTGAGGGAGTGGACCCTGGGGTTTGTGCTCTGGGCGTGCTTTTGGATGAAGTGCTCGGCCAGCAACGGGATGTCCTCGGCGCGCTCCCGCAGGGGCGGGAGGGGGATGGGGATCATCATCAGCCGGTAGTAGAGGTCCTCACGGAAGCGGCCCTCCTCCACCTCCCGCTGCAGGGAGCGGTTGGTGGCGGCGATGATCCGCGCGTCCACGGAGACGCTGCGCTCTCCCCCCACGCGCTCGAAGCTCTTCTCCTGGAGCACCCGCAGGAGCTTGACCTGAAGGGAGGGCGGGATGTCTCCCACCTCGTCCAGAAACAGGGTGCCGCCGTCCGCCAGCTCGAAGCGGCCCAGCTTGCGACGCACGGCTCCCGTAAAGGCTCCGCGCTCGTGTCCAAAGAGCTCACTTTCGAGCAGGTTCTCGGCGAGGGCGCCGCAGTTCACCGCGATAAAGGGGCCCTTGCGGCGGTTGGAGGCGTTGTGGATGGCCCTGGCAACGAGCTCCTTGCCGGTCCCGCTCTCGCCGGTGATGGCAACGGTGGTGTCGGTCCTTGCCACCTTGTCTATGACGCTGTAGACGGCCCTCATGGCGCTGGATGTGCCGATGAGCTTGTCGTAGCCACCGAGCCTGTGCACCTGCTGCTCCCGCAGGTACTCGCAGGTCGACTCCAGCCGGCGGCGGGCACGCCGCGCGGCGCCCAGCTCCAGAGCGCTGAGCACCTTCAGCTCCACCACCTCCGGCGAGAAGGGCTTGGTGATGAAGTCGAAGGCGCCGATCTTCATTGCTTCCACCGCGGTCTCCACGGTGCCGTATGCGGTAATTATCATCGCCGGCACGTCCGGGTCCAGCTCCTTGAGGGCCTTGAGCACTCCCACCCCGTCGAGACCTTCCATCTTGAGGTCGGTTATCACGAACTGCACCTCGCGCACCCGCGCCAGCTCGATCCCCTCGTGTCCTGACGGTGCCGTGAGCGGCTCGTGGCCCATCTTCTTGACGATCTGGGCGAGCCCCAGGCGGATGGTCTCGTTGTCGTCTATGATGAGGATCGTGGCCACTGTCACTCCTCGCTGCTGCGCCGGACGGTGTCGCCATCTAGCGGTAGCACAAGCCGGAAGGCCGTGCCCTTGCCCTCCACCGAGTCCACCTCGATTCGCCCGCCGTGGGCCTTGAGGATCTGATCCGCGAGCGCGAGACCGAGGCCGGTTCCGCGCTCCCTCGTGGTATAGAACGCATTGAAAATCTTGTCCACCTCCTGCTCGGGGATACCCATGCCCGTGTCGGTGCACGAGATCACCGCCTCCCTGCGGGTGCCGGTCATTGTGGCGGCAAGGGTCTGCGCGTTCTGCGTGGAGATCCCCACGGTGACCTTGCCCCCGGGTCGGGTGGCCTGAAGAGCGTTTCGGACCACGTTCAATAGCGCCTGGCGCAGCTTGTCTGCGTCGCAGGGGGCTGCCACATCCTTGGAGTGTTGCGAGAGGGTAAGAGAGACATCCCGCTCGGCCGCCTCCGGAGCCATGAGCTCCACTACCTCCTCTGCCAGCCCGCGCAGGTCCGCGGCGCCCGTCTCGAGGGGGGCGTGGCGGGCGTAGTTGACGAACTCGTTTACCACGCGCTTGAGGTAGTCCAGCTCCCGCTGGATGCGCCAGACCATGTTCAGCCGCTCCGGCTCCTGCTCCAGCTCACTGGCCAGCAGGCCGGCGAAGAGCTCCATGCCCCCGAGGGGGTTCCGCACCTCGTGGGCGATTCCGCGCAGCATGAGCTGGAGCTCCTGCTGTCTGACCAGCAGGTCGCGCCTCATTCGATCCATGGACTCGGCCAGCACTCCCAGCTCGTCCCTGGAGAGCTGCTCCACCGGCTGCTCCAGGTCGCCCCTTCCGATGGTGGCTGCGGCAGCCATGAGCTTGCGCGCGGGCCGAGTGACGCTACGGGTGATGAGCAGGATGGCGCCCAGCATGAGCAGCAGCCCCAGGGCCACGGCCACCATGATGGTGCCGCTGGAGGGCAGCTCCCTGTTGAGGGCCGCGAGCTGGGTCTCCAGCCTTCGGAGGTTGGCGAAGGTGTCTGCCGAGCCCTCCACTGCCAGCACTCCCACCACCGCGCCATTTTCATCGACAATGGCTGCGAAGCCAATCTTGTGGTCCACGCCGTCTCTGGTCGTGTACAGCAGCGACGCCCCGGGGTGGTTGTCCAGGGCCCGGCGCACCAGCTCCAGGTGAGCGTCCAGGTGGTAGTATCGGGCGCCGATGGCCACCGTGCGCCTGGTGTCGCACAGGCTGCGGAGCCGCCGGTCGAAGATGTACATGCGCCTCGCCCCCGTGCGCTCAGCGATTCGCAGGAGGGTGTGGCGGAGCCTCCGATAGGTGCGAGTCGTCTCGTCCCCGGGCTGAAGCAGCTTCAGATCCTCTGCCCTGAGGGTGGCTGCGCTCGCGCCTGCGATCCCCATGAGGCGCCGACCCAGCTCCTCCTCGGAGTCCCTCTTGGCCAGGTAGTGGGTATGCCTTGCGATGGCCTGGGAGCGGTGTGCCAGGTAGTTGGCCGTGAGCCCCAGACCGGCGAAGGCCGCCAGGGGCGGGAGGGTGACCAGCAGGATCTTCCAGAAGAGGGGCAGACGCATGTGGCGTCATGATACGCCAAAAGGCGCCCGCCAAGTAGCGTCGAGGTCTTGCTGCAGCCATGACGTGCAAGGGGCTCCAGCGTGCCCGGAGCGTGGGGCAGAGGCACAGCCTCGCTAGATCCCTCGAGGACGAGAATCTGTGGCAAATGAGTCAAGCTTTGGATCAGGCGCCCGACGCGGCACGAACCAGCCGGCGCACGTGCGCCGGCCGGCGACGAGTGTCGCCGTGCTGAGGGGAGGGGGACCCCGGGAGCTTTGCTTCCGGGGGAGGGGAACCGCAGAGTTCCCCTCTACTGTCAGGCTAGCGAGGCCCCAGCTACGGGGAGAAACACCAACATCGGCGTCCACCCCTGGTCGACACCGCCTCCTCGGTCCGAGGCACAGCCTCGCTAGCGCTTGGAGAACTGGAAGCGAGCGCGGGCTCCTCGGCGGCCGTACTTCTTTCGCTCCTTGACCCGTGCGTCCCGGGTGAGGTAGCCGGCCTTCTTGAGCACGGGCCGAAGCTCGGAGCTCATCTTCTCCAGGGCGCGGGAGATGCCGTGCTTGATGGCCGCCGCCTGCCCCGTCATGCCGCCCCCACGGACGTTGACCATGAGGTCGACCTTGTGGGCGTTCTCGGTCAGCTCCAGGGCTTGCATCACCACAAGCCGGGAGGTGGCCCGGCCAAAGTAGTCCTCGAAGCTGCGCTTGTTGATCAGGATCTTGCCGGACCCGGGGCTGAGCCAGACTCTGGCGATGGCGGACTTCCGGCGACCTGTGGCGTACCACCTGTCTGTTGATTCGGTCATCATCGCCACTTACTCCTTCTTTCCGCCCAGCACGAGCGAGGTGGGCTGCTGAGCTTGGTGGGGATGCTCGGCGCCCGCATAGATCTTCAGCTTCTTGAGCTGGGCCCTCCCCAAGGTGTTCTTGGGCAACATCCCCCTCACCGCCGCGCGGAGCACGCGATCCGGGTGGGTCTCCATCACCTCACCGGCGGTGGTCGACTTCAGGTTGCCGATGTATCCGCTGTGGCGGTAGTAACGCTTGTTGATGAGCTTGTTGCCCGTGATGCGGATCTTGTCGGCGTTGACCGCGATCACAAAGTCGCCAGTGTCCACGTGTGGGGTGAACTGCGGCTTGTGCTTGCCGCGCAAGATCTTGGCGATCTCGCTGGCGGCGCGGCCCAGAACCTGGTCTTCCAGGTCCACCACGAACCACTTGCGCTCCACTTCACTGGGCTTGGCGCTGTAGGTTTTCTGCATTTTTCTCAGGCCTTTACTAACCGATTCCAGAGGCGTGACTAGTTACTTTATGCCAGAGACGGTGTCAAGGGGAAAAGTTTGAATGTTCCCGATCCGTTGCGTCCCGTTCGGGCCGGCACCGGCCCGAGGAGGGGGCGGGGGTCTCCCTGGGGGCGAGGTCCAGCAGCATCTGGCGGCGCACCTCGACTAGCAGGTCCTTGGCGGTGGCAAAGTCGGCGGCCAGCACCGGCTCTCCGAACCAGACCCGCGCGCTGGCTCCCCGGTGTGCGGCGAGCCGCAGGAGGTGGTCCCAGAAGGTGTCGTCCCCTATCCACTCCACCCGAGGTCCAATGATCGAGTAGGTCACGGTGGCTGGAACCACAGGGATCTGGGCCCCCAGCACAGCGTGGAAGAGCCCCGGCTTGAAGGGCAGGAGGCCGGTGCCTCCGTGGGTAGTGCCCTCGGGGAAGTTTATTACCGACACCCCCTGGCCCAGCCGCTCCAGCACCTGGGCTCGCGCTCTATGGCCGCTGGGTCGGCTCCCGCGGTGCACGAAGATGGTGGGTGAGAGCCGGAAGGTGGGGCCCAGCAGGGGCCAGCGCGCAATCTCGGCCTTGGCAACAAAGCAGGCGTCCACCAGGCCGCCGAGGGCGACGATGTCCAGGTAGGAGCGGTGATTGGCCACGATCAGGGAGGCCTCCCTGGGGGATCTGCCCCAGGTGTGGACATGGAGGTCAAAGCCCCTGGCCAGGGCGGCGGCCCAGCGGCGGGCCCAGCGAGCCGCCACCAGGGGATCGGAGCAATGGTGAGAGCCCCTGGCCAGCCTCACCGCGGAGTAGAGGGCGGTGATGGCAGCAGAGGCGCCGAGCACGCGAGCCGTGCGGCGGGCCGACCTGAACCCTGCCAGCATGTCTGGCCCGGGGGAAGGGGCCGCTAGTCGCAAGGGATGGTCGCTGTGACCGGCTGGCCGGCCTCCACCTTGGCGCAGTCGTACGGCTCGGTCACTGGCGAGGATGCGTCCTGGGAGATGAAGGTCTCAAGGGTCATCTCGGCGTCCGTGGTGCTCACCCACAGGAAGTTGAAGGCGGAGATGGCCGCCTCCTGCACCGCGTCGCCGTTGTCCGCGTCCAGGTTGTCCTCGACCCCGTACAGGGGCGCGCCGCCGCCGCCGGTGGTGATGTAGTACGAGCCGGCCACCACGAACCGCTCGTAGCAGTGGTTGTGTCCGGAGAAGACCACCTGCACCCCTTGGGCCTCGAAGATTGGCCCCAGCAGATCCCTGGTCTGAAGGTGCGGGCCGTGCTTGGACGTGGTGTACAGGGGCTGGTGCATGGCCACCACCTTGAAGGGAGCCGTGGAGGCGGCCAGGTCATCCTCGACCCACTGCTCGTGGGGCTCTTCCAGGAGGGTGCCCACGTCAACGACGACCACGTGCACGTTCCCGATGTCGGCGGAGTAGTAGCGGTCGCTGGGGGATGTGGATGTGGGCGGCGGCTGGAAGTAGGCCTCGAAGGCGGTGCGGCCCAGGAGGAACTCGTGGTTGCCGAAGACCGGCAGGAGGGGCACCTGGCTTATGAGCGGGTGCTCGATTCCGAAGAAGGTCGCCCACTCCTCGTCGGTAGCCCCCGTGTTGGTGAGGTCGCCGGAGTTGATCACGAAGGCCAGGTGCTCGGTCTGTGCCATCTGTGTCAGGATCCCGTCCACGACGTTGGCGTGGTCCTCGTGGTTGGTGCGGTTGTCGCCGAAGACCACGAAGGAGACGCCTTCGCCCAGGGCGGGAGGTCCCACCAGCGTGGCCTCGGGTTGGGTTGCCGCGGAGAGGACCTTGTAGTCGTAACGCTTGCCTGGCGAGAGGCCCGTGAGAATCACCTGGTGCTGGAAGGTGGTCACCGGCTTGCCCACCAGCAGCTCGTTGTCGGTGGTGGGGAGCTGGCGGAAGGTGATCCCGGACACGGTCCTGGGCTCGCCTCCCTCCGGGGTGAGCTCCACGCGGCTGGAGGAGGGCTCGGCTGTCTCCCAGTTGATCGTGATGGTGCCCTCGGCAGGGGCGTGCAGGTAGGGCCCGTTCAAGATGGGAGTCGTGCTGTCCAGGGTCGGGTCCGCCTGTACGATCTCCTTGAAGGGATCCGGCGGGGGGCTGGTGTCGTCGTCCGAGCAGCCCACCCGGGACAGCACGAGCAGTCCCAGGATGAGCGCGAACCGTGAATGTCGTGTGCTCATCGCTCTCCGCCTCGGTGGTGGCTGGCAAAGGGTGTGACGGGCGCACCCTTGCGAGCACTTCATTATTAGCCGCCAGCCCCCCGATGACAAGCCTCCCTGGCAGCCAGATCCGAAACAGGAGGCTTGACGCGGGGCAGTCTTTGGCCGACCTTTTCGTACCATGATCGGGGATCTTCCCTGGGATTGGCTCTGGAAGCCAGCCAGCGGCCCCAGGTGGGGTGGTAGGAGGAGCACATGGCTAGACAACGCCGCATCCATCGTAGAGCATTCCTGGCTGGCCTGGGGGCTGGTGGGCTGGCTGGCCTGGGGGGGCTGGCAGGGATCGGAGCCTGTGGCCGGGGAGCTCACCGGGGTGGATCCCGGGGACGAAGTGCCGGGGGCGCTTCCGCCGGGGGCGCTGGGGATGCCCCTGTCGACGCCACCTCGGGCCAGCCTCGGGCCACGACCGGACCGGTAGGAGATGGGGGCACGGGGGTGGCCTCCTCCCAGAGGGTCCGGCCCAGGCCTGCGGCCCCGAGCCAGGTGCAGATGTTCAGGGGGAACCCCTCCCACACCTTCTATGGCACCGGGCCGGTGCCCGACTCGTTCAAGGTCAAGTGGCGCTATCGCCTGGGCACCTTCGTCTCCCCGGCGGCGGCTCATCGCAAGGAGAAGAGCTGGAGCGGCACCGGTTGGACAGGCACCGCGGTGGCCGTGGGCAGCAGGGTCATCGTCGGGTCGCTGGACTCGCGGCTCTACTGCTTCGAGGCTGCCACGGGAAAGGTGGTCTGGCGCTACCGGGCCGGGGCCATGTTCAAGAGCTCTGCCTGCTACCACGACGGCCGGGTGTACATAGGGAATGTGGACAACCACCTGCACTGCGTGGACGCTGCCACGGGCAAGGGGCTGTGGCGCTACAACACCGGAAACGACCTGGACTCCTCTCCCTGTGTGGCCGGTGGCAAGCTCTACTTCGGTGGCGAGAACGGATACCTGCACTGTCTCGATCCGGTCACGGGGAGGGTGATCTGGCGGGCCTTTTTGGGTGGGCTGGAGGGTCCCCCGGGCTCCAACGGCGTGGAGTCATCCCCGGCCGTGGCCCATGGGCGAGTCTACGCCAGCAACTTCTCCGGGTACCTCTTTTGTCACGATGCCGAGAGCGGGAAGCGCATCTGGCGGGCGCGCACCGGTGGGGACACGGACGTCTCTCCGGTGGTCTCGGGCGGACGGGTCTTCACGGCCGCCGAGGAGGAGGCTCCCTATCTTTACTGCTTCGACGCCATGACCGGGAAGCGCATGTGGAGGTTTGCCAACCGCCTGGGCTGGTGGTCCACGCCTGCCCTTGTGGGAGACCGGCTCTTTGCCGGAGGTCAGAACAGGCGCATGTACTGCTTCCACGCCTTCTCCGGCGCGCTCCTGTGGGAGTTCAAGACTCCGAGACCCATCTGGAGCTCCCCCGCGGTGGTGGACGGCAAGGTGATCTTCGGCTGCTATGATGGCCACGTCTACAACCTGGCCGCCTCGGACGGGAGGCTCCTTTCCAAGATAGACCTGGGTGGTCGGGTAATCTCCTCTCCCTGCGTGGAGAGGGGGCACGTGTACGTGGGCACAGCCACTGGCTGGTTCTTCTGCCTGGCTCCCGCCTGATGGAGGATTTATGCGGTGTCGGCGGGCAGCGGGCAGAGCCTCTCAGCGCTGGGGTGAGCGCTCCAGGCAGGTCAGGGCGAGCACCAGCAGGTGCTGGCTCAGCTCGTCTCCGCCCAGCCGGCGGAGGAAGAGCGCTCCGGCCAGGACCGCGGGGGCGCCCACCCAGCTATCTGAGTCCAGCATGGCGTCCAGGGCGTCGGTGGAGTCCCAGTCGCCAGCGGAGAGGCGACAGGGTGAAGAGAGAATGAGCGACAGGGACTTCAGGCCAGTCCTGGCCCGCAGGTAGCTGTCGAGCTCCGCGGCGGTGATGGCGGCCATGGTCGCCTGAGCCAGCGCGCGCGGTCGCGGCCCTCTTCCAGAGCCCAGCCTGTCCTCGAGGCTGTCATAAAAGCGCCTGGCCACCAGCTCCTTCAGCGCCCTGGCGCGGTCGCGGTCCACCCCCAGATGCGCCGCGAGCTGAAAGAAGGTCTCCTCCTCGGCGGGGAGGGTCTCGAGGTCCGCCAGGGCCACCGCCCACCCCAGGGCCAGCACGGACCAGGCCTTCTGGTCATCACCCGCGATGGGCGTGAGCACGTGGGAGAGCTGGGCGGCGGAGATGGGCTGGGCACAGAGCGCGAGCAGCTCGCCTCGCCGTCGGGAGAGGAGCTTGAGCCGGGAGAGGGCCGCGTCCATGACGGCGATCTCCTCGGGAGAGAGGCGCCCATCGGACCAGCCTACGCACACCGCCACCAGGACAAAGGGGCGCAGGTCCTCGATCACGCAGTCGGAGATCTGGCGCGCCAGCCGGAGGCGGATCTCGGCCGTGCTCATGGTGGGGTCGTAGTCCACCTTGAGCCCGTTGGCCAGGCGGCTCACCACGTGCCGCTCCAGCAGGGCATCGTCTCCGGGGTCGATTCCCAGCAGCCTGTTGAGCTGGCTCACCAGCCGGTCGGCCAGCTCCTCGGATGTCTCATCCTCCCTGGCCGAGTCGGGCTCACAAAGCACGGCCAGCAGCTCCAGCAGGTCCAGGCGCGGAAGGCTCCGCAGGGTGGGGATGATGGGCTCCATGGGTGCTAGCGCCCATGGCTCCGGCGAGGGGAGGCGGGGCGAGGGCGGCTGCTTCTCAGGGGCCAGTATATCCAGGTGCGGTGACCGTTGTCAGGGGGTGGGAAGTCCCAGAGGGCCACCCGGTCGGTGATGCACTTGCGCATGGATCGCGCCGGCAGCCTCCCGGAGACGCTCGTGGTCTGCACGGTGCCGTCGAAGTCGACGATAATGGTGAGCTTGGGCGGCCAGCGTCTGCGCTTGATGACGGCGCCCTTGAGGCAGAGGCCGAGCAGGGAGGGGAGCCGGGCCAGCAGGGTGCCGGCGACCAGGCGCTCGGGAACCCCGCCGCGCACCGAGGCCGCCTTCGGCCGCTTGCCCGCGAGCTGAAAGATCAGCTCCAGGGTGGCGAGCTGGCGCACAGGGGCCTTCCATCCCGCGAAGCGCCAGCCTCTGATGGTCTTGAAGACGCATTTTCGCAAGGCGGCATTGACCCCCGACCGCACCACCTTGATGGCGGTGGCCTTGCCCGTGGTCTCCACCCGGACGCTCAGCGCCAGCTCCCCCACCTCGCCGAGGTGCTTTTTCAGGTTCCTTTGGTAGCAAGAGAGCAGGGCGGCCTTGCCCGAGGCCACGGTTCGTCTCAGCACGGCGGAGGTGGTTGTGTCGCCAACCACTCGAGCCGACTTCACGCGCACCTCGGGAGTGACCCCAGGGGCGGCTCTGGCCAGGCGTGCCGCGCCAGGGACCACTGTAATGCAGAGAGCGGCTGTCATTGCCACCGCCATTGGTTTGTTGATCATCGCCTAGTCTCCGAGCCCACAGTAGCTCTGACCTGTTCGGATCCCGATCTATTTCAATCCATCTTGGGTGATGAGCTCAGGTGTCCTCCACCTCGAACTGTCGCTCCACCTTGTCGTAAAAGTCGATTATCTGCCGCACGTATGCCCGCTTCCTGGAGTAGCTGGCCGGGAAGAAGGATCGCTTGAAGCCGTAGATAATGGAGTTTCTGAGGTCCGCCGGTGAGAGATTCATGGCCTCCACGGCCTTGAGGATCTCGTCGGTGATGGTTGTGTTGGAGACCGTCCTGTTGTCGGTGCAGAAGGTGGTTGACTGTCGGTGGGTGAGCATCTGCGCGAGGGTGTGGTCCTTGAGATCCTTCAGGGCGGGGATGGTCTGCATGTTGGAGGTGAGGCATATCTCCAGGGTGATTCTGCGGTCGGCGATGTACTCCACCAGCGCCTTTGTGTAGGTCTCGGGGTCCTCGATCTCCTGGTCTGTTATCATGTCGGATCGGTAGAGAAAGTAGGCGTGACCGATGCGGTCGGCGTAGAGCTTGGTGATGGCCTGGAAGATGGACTCCGGGCCGTAGGCCTCGCCGGCGTGCACGGTCTTCTTCATGAAGTGCCGGTGGGCGTAGGCGAAGGCCTCGGCGTGGGCGTCCGCGGGGAACCCAGCCTCCTCGCCAGCGAGGTCGAAGCCAACTATGGGGATGTTGCATCGGTCCCGGATGGACACCGCCGCCCGGGCCAGCTCCATGGAGGCCATGGAGAAGACGCTGTGGCGGTCCGAGTGCCGGTGGACCCGCCACAGGTCGCCGTAGTACTCTGAGAAGCCCGGCTGGAACATGCGCATGGCACAGACGATGATGCCGTACTCGAAGGGCGGCTCCTCGCCGCTCTTCACCTCGGGGGTGTTGTTGAGCTCCCGCTTGGCCAGGTCGAGGCCCTCGTTGACGGCCTTGAGCACGTTCTCTGCGTTGAGGTGACGGTGCATGTGGAGCTGGGGCGCGAACCGCACCTCGATGTAGCGGATCCCCTCCGCCTGGCAGTCCCGGGCCAGCTCGTAGGAGACCCGCTGCAGGGCCACCTCGCTCTGGAGCACCGGGACCGTGTAGGCGAAGCCCCTCAGGTAGTCCTTGAGGCTCTCGTACTGGTCCTTGAAGACCTGCTCCCTCAGGCCAGACTCGGTTGTGGCGGGGAGCGCGACGTTGTACTGGTCGGCCAGCTCAATGAGGGTGCCCAGGCGGATGGAGCCGTCCAGGTGCAGGTGCAGGTCCGTCTTGGGGAGGCGCTCGATAAGCTCTCTGGTTATCACTTGCAGTGCTCCTGGCTTTCACCTTTGGTGTGGACGGGGCCGCTCAGGGGGAAGGACCGGGGTGAGTCGCGGCAGGCGGCGCAGCTCATGTCCCGAGGGGTTCTGCGACAGGTCCAGGCGGTCGTCCATGGGCTTCCATGCCCCCACCAGCTTCCTGGGTGGCGTCGTCGTCCGGGCGCAGGGTGTCTTGCTGCGCAGGGTGGAGACCACCCTGAGGTTGACCGAGAGCCCGGCGAGGCTCCCGGCGAGCCGGTAGCGAGCCCGCTGGACGTATGCGAGCCTGCCGTTACAGCGGTAGCGCTGGCCGTCGTTGGACCTGTGGGTCAAGGTCTCGAAGAGCAGCCCCTCCAAGGTCTTGCCCCGCTGCACCAGGTGGATGCGTTGGCGGCTGGCAAAGGAGTCGCCGGCAGGGTCAGTGCGCTCCTCACCCCAGGTCCAGACGCCGGTCAAGGAGGTGCGCCGCAGGTCCAGGGCCAGGGCGCCGCAGCGGACCTTGAGGGTGCCGGCCGCTCCTGGGATCGCGGCGCAGGAGCTCCCAAGGGGGAAGTGAAAGCCGCAGCTCTTGTCACCTGCCCAGGTCTGCTCTGCCAGGGTGAAGCGGGCCATGCGGCTGTCGAAGCGGCCACCCGAGATGCTGGCGGTGAGCCGAAGCTGGGCCCGGGTCTTTCTGCTGCAGGCGAGGAGCTCCTGCCGGGCGGTGGAGATGGCCCCCAGGAGGCTGAAGGAGCCGGTGACCTTGCCGGTGGTTGGGTGGGCCAGCAGGAGGGACACCACCCGCACCTCCCGGTGGATCCCTGGGGTGGGGCGGTCCCGCAGAGAGCCCACCCAGACCCCGGTGAGGGTCGAGGCCGCGAGCCTGGCCGGGGCGGCTCGAGCGGGGTGTCTCACCGGAGCATTTGCAGAGCAGCCGAGCGCCAAGGAGAGCGCCAGCGCCGTCAGGACAGAGAGAGTGAGCCTGGCCATGGCTTGACAATATACTCCGGAGCGCGCGCCCCCGCCAGCCCCGCAGAGCCTCGGCTCTGAGATGTCACCTGGGCACAGGTGACTCACTCCTTTGGCACCTCGTCCATCTGGATACCCATGGCCCTGGCCACGCCTTCGCCGTACGCGGGATCGGCCCTGGAGCAGTTGCCGATGTGGCGTATCTTGATCTCCTTGGGCGCGTCGCCCATTGCCCGGGCTGTGTTTTCGAAAAGCACCCTTTGCTGGTCCGAGGTCATGGCTCGAAAGAGCGCTCCAGGCTGCGAGTAGTAGTCGTCATCATCCTCGCGGTGGTCGAAGTGATGGGCCGCCCCATGGAGCTCTAGCGGCGGCTCTCGCTGCTCGGGCTGCTCCTGCCACTCGCCGTAGCTGTTGGGCTCGTAGCCCAGGGTGCCCCCGTGGTTGCCATCCACCCGCATGGCGCCGTCGCGGTGGAAGCCGTGCACCGGGCAGCGGGCTGCGTTGACCGGGATGAGATGGTGGTTGACCCCCAGGCGGTAGCGCTGGGCGTCGCCGTAGGAGAAGAGGCGGCCCTGAAGCATCTTGTCGGGCGAGAAGCCGATGCCCGGCACGACGTTGGCCGGGTTGAAGGCCGCCTGCTCCACCTCGGCGAAGTAGTTCTCGGGGTTTCTGTTCAGCTCCAGGACGCCCACGTCCATGAGCGGGTAGTCCTTGTGCGGCCAGACCTTGGTCAGGTCGAAGGGGTTGAAGGGGAACTCGGCGGCCTCGGCCTCGGGCACCACCTGGATCTTCATGTTCCACCTGGGGAAGTCTCCCCTCTCGATGCTCTCGAAGAGATCCCGCTGGTGGCTCTCCCTGTCCTTGCCAATGATCGCCTCTGCCTCCTCGTCGGTGAGGTTTTTGATGCCCTGCTGGGTCTTCAGGTGGAACTTGACCCAGAAGCGCTCACCGGCGGCGTTGATGAGACTGAAGGTGTGGCTGCCGTAGCCGTTCATGTGGCGGTAGGAGCACGGGATGCCCCGATCGCTCATGGTGATGGTCACCTGGTGCAGCGCCTCGGGCAGATTGGTCCAAAAGTCCCAGTTGTTTCGGGCGCTGCGCATGTTGGTCCTGGGATCGCGCTTGACCGCGTGGTTGAGGTCCGGGAACTTGAGCGGGTCGCGCAAGAAGAACACGGGCGTGTTGTTGCCCACCAGGTCCCAGTTTCCCTCCTCTGTGTAGAACTTGATGGCGAAGCCTCGGATGTCGCGTTCGGCATCGGCCGCGCCGCGCTCACCGGCCACCGTGGAGAAGCGCACGAACAGCTCGGTCTTCTTGCCGATCTGGGAGAAGACCTTCGCCCTTGTGAGCCTGGTGATGTCGTGGGTGACGGTGAATGTCCCGTAGGCGCCGGATCCCTTGGCGTGCATGCGCCGCTCGGGGATAACCTCGCGGTCGAAGTGAGCCAGCTTCTCCAGGAACCAGACGTCCTGGAGGAGCTGCGGACCACGCGGCCCCGCGGTCATCACGTTTTGGTTGTCGGCCACGGGGGCGCCGACATTGTTGGTCAGCTTCTTGGTCATCTCTCTGTCTCCCTTTTTTTCTCGTCTTTTTTTGCACATTCGATGCAGAGGCCTCGAACCTCCACTCTGATTGTCTCCAGCTTTCCATAGGTGCTCACCGAGCCTGGCAGCCGCAGCGCGGAGAGGTCGTCACTGAGGTCGTCGCTGTAGAAGTCCCGGGTCAGCCCACACCCGTCGCACACGAAGTGGTGATGGGGGCTCAGGTTGGCGTCGAAGCGGGTGCGCTCCCTCGGGGGGCCCAGGGTGGTGATGAGCCCGA
>JAJRWW010000169.1 GCA_024276595.1 Myxococcota bacterium | reverse complement strand
GGCGCGAAGGGGGCTCAGTAGCAGCTCGGTCTGTTGTCCACCGGGTCGGGCTCGGTGGTGGGGAGGATGGCTCGAAGGTACTCGAAGCTCTGGGTGCAGAACACCTCTGGACCGCCCCCGCCCAGCTCGGCGCGCTCCAGGAAGGGGCGCTTGGCGCCGGAGTCCATGAGGCGGTTGGGGGCGTCCCCGGAGTTGTGAAACAGCTCCCCGCCCGGGTCTGCCAGGCCCAGGCTGTGACCCAGCTCGTGGGCCATGGTGGTGCCGAGCAGGTTGCCCAGCACGAAGATGGCGCAGCGGATCCGCTCGCCGCGGCTCCCGGCGGGGCAGGTCTCCCCGCTTTCGAGCTGGCTCAGACCGGCCAGCTCGTCGGCGGCGACGGGCTTGCCCATGTCCGGGCGGAAGGGGTCGAAGATGTCGTCAAACACCGGCGAGGAGGTGGGGAGCGCGGACACGCTGGAGGGCGGGTGCGCGGAGAAGGCCAGGAAGGACTCCACGAACACGCCCCCGTAGCCCGGGTAGCCGTCCTGTTGGGTGAGGGCGTTCACCCCGCCGATTCGGTCGTAGAGCCGCAGGTTGCCCACGTCCTTTCCGGGGCTGTTGTCATAGCCCATCAGCCCGAGCCCGTTGGGGTCGATGCCGGTCATGTCCACCTGGGCGTACCAGACGAAGTCGAGCGGGACGTCCTCGGTGAAGCTGACCCCCAGGCCCCGGTAGATCCAGCGCGCCTTTTGCAGGATGCGCGCACGGATCTGCTCGCTGGCCGCCCGGAGGCCGAACAGCTCCAGGGCGTCCTTGAAGCCCTGGGTGAAGTTGACGTACACCTCCTGGTGCACTGGCTCGATGCGGAAGCTGCCCGACAGGGGCGCGCCCGTGTAGGACTCCGCGCCCTGGACTATTCGCGGGGTGAAGGTGCCGACGACCGTGCCGGAGAGCTGTCTCAGGTCGATGAGCTGCCCCAGGCTGTCCTGCTCGTCGAGCACGTAGCGGGCCAGCTCTCCGCTGTGGAAGGAGGCCACCAGGGTGAGGTCCAGGGGGACATCCGCGCCGCCCCCGTCCGGGGAGAAGGTGCCCACCAGGTCCACCTCAGTGGTCTCCCCGGGGCCTCCTCCCACGAAGCCAGCGCCTCGGAGGTCCACGTAGCCGCACAGAGATGCGCCCTCTGTCTCCACCTCCTGAAGGACCAAGGGCAGGACGGTGATGGAGATCGCCTGCTCAGAGGAGCTCTCCTGGGTGGAGTCGGCGTGGGTGCTCACCAGCCTGACGGTGGCGTCCAGGGCGCCCGGATGTACTCCCACGAGGCTCGGCGAGAGGACCAGAACCGCGTCCCGCCGGTTGTTGGTGTCCGAGACGGTGAGGGGAACCTCCACATCGGTGAAGGTGGTGCCGTTCTGGTCGCAGGGCGGGAAGGCGGCGTCTCTGAGGAAGCAGCCGCTGGCCACCAGCACCGTGGTGCCCTCCTCGTCCCCGAGCAACAGGTCGTCTGCCAGCACGGAGATCTCGGCGTTGAGGTGGTAGCTGCCGTCCTCCACCCCCACCAGGGCGGGCTCCAGGGAGGGGCGGCAGCGGAGCCCCATGCCCAGGGCGGGGCTCTCGTGGATCTTGCCGCTCGCCAGGGAGGCCACCTCCACTGTGGCCGTCCCCACGAAGTCCCCTGTGGCCTCGGGGCAGACGCGGCTGTAGACGTCTGTGGGCAGGGGCACTCGAAGCTCCTCTGCCGAGACCACCTCCACCAGCAGGGGAGCGTCCACCTCCTGGGTGCCGCCCTGGGAGCTAAAGGTGCCCACCAGCCGCAGGCGGGTTGTGCCCAGCACCTCGCTCACAAACCCCTCGCCGCGCACCACGAGCGTGGTTTCCGGGAGCACCACCAGCGGCTCCACGGCCTCCAGGCGGAGCTCCTGGGCCCAGTCTTCCCTGGGTGCCTTGCCGTTGGCGCAGCTCCCGAGGGTGGCGACTAGCAGGAGCGGGGCGAGGAGGGCCAGGAGAGCCACCTGAGGAGAGTCGCGTGTCGCTTCCGTGCTCATGTCCCCTCCCGGCCTACTGGACATCGAAGCCGATGATGTACTCGTTGGTGGAGCCGGCGTAGCCTTCCACCACCACGTAGTAGGTTCCGGCGGCGCCCACCGTGTAGACGAGCTGCTCGTCGGATGTCCCCGACTGCCCATTGGCCGAGTCACAGCAGGGGGTCAGGTTGGTCAGGCCATCTCGGTCGTACAGGTAGACGTCCAGATCCTCTTCAGGGGACTGCTGATCGAAGAGCAGGTCCACCGTCAGGGTGTCTCCCGCGAGGAGGTCGATCTGATACCAGTCCTGGTCCGTCTCGCAGATGGTCATGTTGTCCACCACGTCTGTGCTCTGCACCGGGATGGCCTCCAGGGCGCCGTTGGAAGGCTCCCACCCGTCCTGGGCGCAGCAGCCTCCCGGGGGGATCGTGATCACCAGGTCGTAGCTCACGTCCACCTGGGGGTCGTAGGAGTAGGCGATGATGAAGTACAGCCCGGCCTCCAGGCAGGCGGTCACCGACTCGTTGTCCGTGACGCTGTAGCTGGAGGCGATGGAGCTTTCGTTCTCATCCACGAGCTCCAGGTCCACGTCCCCCTCGGAGTGGGAGAACAGCAGCGACACGGTGACCTCCTGGGGAGAGTCCAGCAGCAGCGCGAAGAAGTCCTCGTCCGACCAGCTCACCCCGTCGCCGCACATCTTGAGCCCGGGATAGCTCCCCGCGGTCAGGTCCTGCACCCCAGGGTCGTCGATGAAGTCGTTGTCCTCCATGGCGTCGTCCGCGCAGGCCCCCTGGCAGCTCGACCCCGGGGGCAGGCACACGAGGCCCCCCAGGCCGTCCACCGAGGTCCACGGCTGCGAGGAGCAGGTGCCGCCGTCGGTGCAGGGGGCTCCCGGAGCAGTGCAGGTGTCCAGGCAGCTCGGGCTGCCCCCGGAAAAGGCCACGCACATGCCGGAGGTGCACTGAACGTCCGCCGAGCAGGGCTCGCAGTGATCGAGGGTCTCCCCTTCGGCGGGGCGCTCCACCTCCACGCTGTAGACGGCGCCCGACGGGGCGGTTGTGCGGTGGTCGCAGGTGCCCTCGGCGTCGTCGTTGTCGGTGGCCTCGATGAAGTAGTAGATGGTGCGCACCGTGCCCGGAGCATCGGTGAGCACGGGGTTGGGAACCATGGCGCTGTAGCTGCCGGACTGGGCGTCACCCGAGGTGCGGCTCATCAGGAGCTGCACGAACTGGTCGAAGTCGGGGTTCGCCGGGTCGGTGGGGGGGGTGCCGCTGTAGTAGAGCACCGGCTGGCCGGGGACTCCCAGGTCGTCGGTCACCTGGGCGGTGATCTCGATGTCCAGGAGGGTGGACTGGGCGGGGGGCTCGGTGTGGGTGATGGTGGGCCCCTCTCCGGGGCAGCTCTCCAGCTCCCGTCGGAGCACCACCACGTACTTCTTGCGGCCGATGTGTCCGTCTCGGTCGTCGGCCTTGAGGTTTAGGGTGTAGCGCTCGGAAGACTCGATCTGCTTGGCGGTGGGGCACCAGCTAAACACGCCCGCCACCGGGTCGTCCTGGGCGAACTCATAGCCGTCCTCGATGGGATCCTCCAACGAGATGTCCACGTTGGGGGAGTCGGGATCCTCCACCAGGATGTCCAGCTCGATGCACTGGGAGGAGGCCAGGTCCAGCGTGGTGCCCGACCCCAGGGGCTCGCGGAACACGGGCACCGCGTTGCCCGCGGAGACATCTACGACGAAGGTACGCGAGGCGCTGGCCTTGCCGTCGGACACTGTAATGGTCAGGGAGTGGCTGCCCACGTCCAGCGCCAGGGGGGTCCAGCGCAGGTAGGCGCTGGTCTGGCCAAAGGGCACGAACTGTGCGGGGTGCGTCCGGGAGGTCAGGTCCGGGATGCTGTCGGAGCTCACGCTGAAGGTGAGGCTGTCGCCGTCGGCGTCCGAGGCAACCACCTCCAGGGTGAGCTCGGCGCCCACCTCGACGGCCTGGTCGTCGATGGGCTGCAAGGTGGGCGGCGAGTTGTCACCGCAGGCCCCCGTGTGCAAGGCGACCAGGGCGAGCAGGCCGACCAACAGGGCCGTGGGGGTGATATGTGAGCGGACCAGGTAGAGCATGGGCACCCTCCGTGCATGAGCGTGTGGATCAATACTGACCCATACGGCCCTCGCGAACAAGCCCTGCGAGCGGTTCTCCCCGCGTGGTTGCTAAAGCAGCCGGAAGAGCAAGATGAGCAGGCCCGGAATGACGAAGAAGGTGCCGAACACGAAAGAGATGGCGACTATCCGGGAGTTGCTGGCCAGTCGGGCGAGCGCCTCGGCCGCCCGGACGGGGATCTCCCGGATCGCCGGGATGGGGAAGATGAGGATGGTGCCGGTGAGGTTGAAGAGGCAGTGGGTGAGGGCGATGGTCAGGCCCGCCGCGTTTCCAGCCAGGGCCGCCAGGAGGGCGGTGACAGTGGTTCCCAGGTTGGCGCCCAAGGTGATGGGGAAGGCCTGCCTCACGGTGATGACGCCCGTGGCCGCCATGGGCACCAGCAAGGAGGTCGTGACGCTGGAGGACTGGACCACGGCCGTGATGATGAGCCCCATGAGGATGCCCATGATCCCCGATGAGCCCACGGTCCTGTGGAAGAACACCTCCAGGCGGCTCACAAAGAGCGAGCGCATGATCTTGGTGATGTAGACCAGGCTGAGCACCAGGATGACCACGCCCAGCACCACCAGGATGGTGCCCGCCCAGGCCTTCCCCAGACCGATGATGGATCCCTTGAGCAGGGAGACGAGCGGCTTCGTGGCCAGCTTCACGGGGCTCGAGAAGGACATGGACGAGGAGCCCACCAGGAAGGTGGCGATGTGCTCGGAGGTGCGCTGAAGGTAGTGGGTGGTCAGCTCCAGGGGCAGCAGCACCGCCACGGCCATGACGTTGAAGAAGTCGTGCACCACGGCGGCCGACAGGGCCCGGCGGAACTCGATCTTGCGGGACATGTGAGCCATGGAGACGAGGGTGTTGGTGACGGTCGTCCCGATGTTGGCGCCCATGACGATGGGGATCGCGTGGTCCACCGAGAGGGTGCCGGCCGCCACAAAGGCCACCACCATGGAGGTGGCCGTGGAGGAGCTCTGGATGATGGAGGTGGCCAGGATGCCGATGAAGAGGCCCATGAAGGGGTTGGATGTGGTGGCGATGAGGGCGTTGGCAAAGGGCTTGCCAAAGGTCTTAAAGCCCGCGCCCAGCATGCCGATGGACACCAGGAACAGGTAGAGCAGCGCGAACACCGCCAGGCCAGCGCCCCACGAGCGGAGCCTGCTGTGCTCGACCTTGGCGGCCGGCGCGGTGAGCTCCGAGGGGGGGACGGCCCTGGTGGCGGACGTCTTCGAGAGGACCTCTTCGGACATCGTGGTCTCCATGTGGGGAATGGTTATGGGCGACCTGTTAGAGCTTCGTCAAGGCAAAGTTAGGGAAGCGTTAAATGGCCCTGTCCAGGCCGAGGGCTCAGCCGGGGGTCCAGCGTGGGCCGACCAGGGGTAATCTGGCGTGATTTTGGCGAGTTAGCCTTGGAGCTGGGGAGAGGAGGGCTACTTGCGATAGGCTGCAGATGCCTTGGATCTCATGGACTTGATCAGGTGCAGTCGGTGGCTCGGCTGGGCAGAGGGCCTGGAGACCCTCTCCGCTGCCGCGGAGAGGGAGCTGGCCTCGAGCATGTAGGTCTTCTTCTTTACCCGGTATCGGCGAGCGTAGCCGCGGAGCCGCCCGGCGGCACGCCGCAGCAGCTTCCGCGCCGTGCCGGCGTTGCCGCTCTGGTAGGCGGTCATGGCCTGGTGGGCGAGCTGGTTCGCCTGCACCCGCGCCAGCCTCCCGGCCACCACGACGTCGGTGGTCTGGCGCACCTTGGCCCGGTCTCGGGTGAGCTTGAAGGCCACCTGGGACGAGACCTGCCGCATCTTTCGTCGCTGGCTCGGGGTGGCGTAGCTCAGCCTCAAGGCGATGCGCCGGTCCCCGGCCACGGCTCCCACCGGGAGCTTCACCTTCACCAGCGCCTTGGTGACCTCTCCACCGGCGAGGTCGCTGACCGTGAACGTGGCGCTCCTCCCGGCTCGACGCAAGGCGTAGCCGGGAACGGCCTCCACCCGGCAGCCCGGGCAGGCATCCAGCCTGATGTTGACGGCGGTGGCCACGGTCTGTTGGGCCGATAGCACCTCGCGGCGGAAGATGGCCACCAGGTCTCGAGGCTTCGAGATGTAGTGGTACCGGCCGCCGCCGTACTCCGCCAGGCTCTGCAGGAGCAGCTCGTAGAAGCGCAGGCCCACTCCCATTGTGGTGACGCCCACCCGGCGACGCCTGGCGGCTGCGGCCATGGCGTTGAGGGTGCCCCTGTCGACAACCCCCACGTTGGTCATGCCGTCCGAGATGAGGATCACCCGGGAGACCGCGTTGCGCTCCGTTGCCCTGGAGAGCTGGGCGGCGCCCACCTGCAGCCCGCCGCCCAGGTTGGTCATGCCGCGGGGGTAGATGGAGCTGATGCGCGCGGCCATGGAGCGGCGGTTGGCCGCCGTGACCGGTGTGAGAGGAAAGTGCGCGTAGACACGGCTGTCGTAGGTGATGAGCGCGAGGCGGTCAGCAGGGCCGAGCACCGAGAGCAGGTACAGCGCTGCCGCCCGGGCGTTGACTATCTTTGCACCGCTCATGGAGCCGGAGGTGTCCACCACCAGCGCGATGTCCAGCGGCTGCCTGACGCTGCGCCCGGGGGGCTGGCACGCCTCCAACCAGACGTCGAAGTAGGCGTAGCCGTCTCCCTCCTGGTAGACGTAGGGGCTCAGGGGTCGGGCGTGCATCCGTACGGTCGGGCCGCCCTTGCAGCGAGCCGGCGCGTGGCGCACCGGCTGGGTGGCGTGAGACGAGGGGGAGCGCTCGTAGAGGGCGCAGCCACCCAGGCCGAAAAGCAGCACTGAAAATGCGCAGCAGGTTCTGATCATGATCTCGTCTCCATGCTCAGGGATTGACTTCCTCGCCAGTACGTACGAGGACCCCAGAAGATCTCTGCCCGGTACAAAAGCCCGTTGAGGAGCTACTGTAAGTGCTCAGGGGGCGGGGTGTGACAGTGTAATCCAGCGTCCCACATTTTTCCCTTGCCATGGGGTGATTTTTGGGGCATGTGAGCTATGGTACTCAACTCATCCCTTCAGAGGTGTTCTCATGTCCAGCGCGCGTCTTGCGAAGGCCACATTGTTTCTCTCCTTGCTCCTGGCGGCGCCGAGCTGCTCCACCACCGGCGGCGAGGAGGAGTTCATCATCATCCCCGAGGGAAAGGCGGACGACTTCTTCGCCATGACCGCCCAGGAGTACGTGGTGGAGGGCACCTCGTCTGTGACCCTGGGGCCGCAGTACTCCGGGGCCACCTACGATGAGCGGCTGGCCAGGGCCAAGGAGCTAATCGGCTACAAGCACGTGGTCATAGAGTGGTTCCTCAACGTGTACCTCATCGACAAGAGCGAGCACGACTCCAACCAGGAGTACGGGGGCTTCAAGTCCATCGTGAAGGCCGGCTCCTACGAGGACATGAACATCACCGAGGTGGATGAGCTCACCTTCGAGTTCACCTTCCTGATGATCGTCGGTGGCACAAACGACCTTCTCCAGCTCATCCCGAGCCAGGACGTGGGCGACGGCAAGCGCCAGTGCACGCTGCAGATGGGCCGGGTCACCAACGATGAGATGGACGACCTGGAGATCAACGCCGAGTGGTATCGATCATCCAAGTGGAGCGGCTTCGACCCCACCGGCATGGACCCGGAGGAGCTGGAGCCCGTCGTGTTGACCATGTGGCCCGAGACCCGGAGCGTGGACGCCTGGATAGACTACAACTCCCTGTTCGCCGACGGCCTGGTCACCATCGACGTGTACTTTGGGTGGGACTACCACAGCGAGTACCACCTGAAGCACTCCGAGAGCCTCTACAACTGGCTCGTGGGGAGCATGGGCTTCGACTCCCCGGTGGCGTCCTACGCGGAGTACAGCCGCACGTCCGGGCCCTTGACCAAGACCTTCACGGCCAACGGCAAGGAGGTCACCGCGGAGGTGCGCCTCCATTGGGGCAAGCCAGGCACGGACACGGATCCGGACACGGACGCTGGTGGGATCCTGCTGGAGAACGACATGCGCGAGAGCTTCCGCAGCCACGAGGTGATAATCTACTCTGGCCACTCCGGGTACCTCTACGGGTTTGCCCTCGCCAACTGGCGGCGCACCGACGAGGGGGATCTGGACGACTCGGAGCTGCCCGGCCTGGACATGCCCGAGACCTATCAGCTCGTGGTGGCGGAGGGGTGCGACACCTACGCCATGGGCGAGGCCTTCTGGTCCAACCCCGCCAAGCCGAACCACTCCAACCTGGACGTGATCACCACCACCAGCTTCTCCAATGCGTCCACGCCAGCGGTGGTTCAGGACGTGATCCGGGCCCTCGTGCCGCGCTATGGGGACCACGAGCCGGTGACATACGGGGAGCTGCTGCGAGACCTGGACACCAACAGCTACTGGTTCAACACCATGTACGGAGTCCACGGCATCGACGACAACCCCAGGCTGCATCCCTACGCCGACATCTCGGTGCTCTGCCAGAGCTGCACCTCCTCCAGCCAGTGTGGGGGGGAGGGCAACCAGTGCTCCCGCCTAAACGACAGCGAGAAGGTCTGCACTGCCTTCTGCACGGACGACTCCGGCTGCCCCAATGGGTTCTCCTGTCTGCAGTCCGCCCAGGGCCAGTACGTCACCTCCAGGCAGTGCGTGCCCAACACCCGGAGCTGCATCCAGGGGCCGGACATCACAGGGCCCACGGTGATCATCAACGAGGTGCTGGCGGACCCGCCCATGGGCCTGGTGGGGGACGCCAACGGAGACGGGGTGCGCAGCTTTGCCGAGGATGAGTTCGTGGAGCTGGTCAACGTCTCGAACGAGGCGGTGGACATCTCCGGCTACACCATATCGGACGGGGTGCGGGTGCGCTTCACCTTCCCTGCGGGCGTGAGCCTCCCCGCTGGCGGGGTGGTGGTGGTGTTCGGGGGGGGCGACCCCTCCAGCTTCGCCGTTGCCACCACCGGCGAGGTGTACGCCGCCGAGGCCGGGCTGGCCCTCACCAACACCGGCGACACGGTCATCCTCGCTGACGCCGAGGGCGACGTTGTGGACCAGATGACCTATGGCAGCGAAGGGGGCCATGATCGCTCCTTGACCCGCGCAGTGGATGGCGATCCCGAGGCCACCCTCATCGCCCACCCGGACATGGAGTTCTCCCCCGGCTTCAAGTCCAACGGTGAGGACTTCTAGCCAGGCTGTGCCTCGGCACCTCCTTGGGGTCTCGCCCGTGGGCGGACGGACAGGATGCGGTGGCGCCCGCGCCCGGTGCCTGGCCGCCGCGACGCGCAGCATCTTCGTCGCCCTCCTGTCGACGCTCACGCTGCCCGTCCCCGCCTGCCAGTCTCCGCCCGAGCACGTGACCTACAGCTTCCCGCAGGGCTTTCTCTGGGGCGCCTCCGTGGCCGGCTTCCAGGTGGATCCCGGCTGCCCCACCCTGGATGCGTCCTCCTGCGTGGACACGAGGTCCGACTGGTACGTGTGGGTCACAGACCCCGATCTTGTCGCCGATCCCGCGACATACCTGTCGGGAGAGCCCCTCTCCCACGGGCCGGGTCACTGGGAGCTGTTCGAGCACGACTACGACCTGGCGAAGACGGAGCTGGGTCTCAACGCCTTTCGCCTCTCGATCGAGTGGTCGCGGATCTTCCCCGAGCCCACCCTGGGCGTGGATGATCCCGAGGCCCTGGCCGAGCTGGCCAGCGCGGAGAACCTCGCCCATTACCGGGCGGAGCTGACGGCGCTGCGCGACCGCGGCGTCACGCCCCTGGTCACCCTCCACCACTACACCCTCCCCGTGTGGCTGCACGACGCCGCAGGTTGCCACTGGGACCTGGATCACTGCAGCCCCAGAGGTTGGCTCGACCGGGAGGTCATCGTGCACGAGATAGCCAAGTACGCCGGCTTCGTGGCGAGGGAGCTGGGCGACCTGGTGGATCTCTGGGCCACCCAGAACGAGCCCTTTGCCGTGGTCCTGGCAGGCTACCTGCGCCCGGGCCCGGACCGCACCAACCCCCCAGGGGTCTCCCTCGCCTTCGAGGAGGTGAAGGCGGTCTCCCTGGCCATGATAGAGGCCCACGCGCGCATGGTCGACGCGGTGCGCTTCTTCGACGTGGTGGACGCCGACGGGGACGGCCGCGCCTCCCAGGTGGGCCTGGTGTTCGCTCTCACCCCCGCCTACCCGGCGGATCCAGGCTCCCCCCTGGACCAGGCCGCGGCCGAGAACGTGGCCTACCTGTACAACTGGGCCTTCCTGGACGCCGTCGTGGCCGGCAGCCTGGACGCCTCCCTCCTCGGCACCCAGACCCCCAGGGAGGACCTCGCGGACCGTATGGACTTTCTGGGCATCAACTACTACGCCGTCGTGCGGGTGGAGGGCGAGCCATCGGCGGTGTTCCCGGCGCTGTCGCCCCTCTCCACGTTCAACCCGTTCACCTTGACGGTGGACTACGAGACCCCCTCCGGCATCTACGACGCGCTCCTGCTCGCCTCCCTGCGCTACCCCGGCCTGCCGCTTTACATCACCGAGAACGGCACGCCCGACGTGGACTCTCCCGACAGCCAGCGCGACTACATGGCCACGCACCTGGCCTGGGTGAGTCGCGCCTGGCGGGACGGCGCCGACGTGAGGGGCTACTTCTACTGGTCTTTGCTGGACAACTACGAGTGGAACCACGGGATGTCCATGCGCTTCGGTCTTTACTCGGTGGACCCCCTGGACCCCCAAAAGACGCGCGTTCCGCGGCCCGCGGCGCAGGACTACGCCCGGATCATTCGAGCCGGCCGCATCCCCGACGACCTCGCGCCCCGCCTCGGTCCCTGAGGCCTCGACGAAGGTGCTTCAGACGGAATGTGGATGTGCCCCCCGGGGGGAACCGAGCGGCGACATCGGGTATTGTCAACGAGAAGATGGCTTGCTTCGGTGCTGCCTGGCGCGGTTTCTCATCGGACAGCAGCCCCTGGAGGCCACAGGGCCCATGGAGAGCCACATGAGACCGACTACGTTTTCGGCCGCTGCTGCGGCCCTGGTTGTTTTTTGGGGAGCTCTGCCGGCTTGCTCCGGCGACGACACTGGCCACGGAGCTCACGACTCGGGAGCGCCTGCCGACTCTGCGGCGGGGTCCGACGGGGGCGTGGGCCAGGACGGCTCCATTGGCTCGGATGGGGGGATGGATCCGGACGGCGGGGTAAATCCACCCGGGCCAGCCTGTCCGCCGCTGGACCCGCCCGCGGGGAGCCAGGTGAACGTGTCCACCGTCTCGGAGCTGGTGGACGCGGTGAACAATGCTTCCCCGGGGGACTCCATATTGCTGGCTGACGGCGACTACGCCATAGACAGCGGCTACCTGTGGATCGATACCCCAGACGTTCAGCTCCGCTCCGCCAGCGGCGACAGGGAGGCGGTGGTCATTGACGGCAACTACCTGGGCACCGAGATCATCACCATCGCCGCGAGCAACGTCACCGTGGCCGACCTGACGATCCGAGAGGCGTACACGCACCCCATCCACGTGGTCACCGGTGCCGGGGACACGGTGGGGACGCTGATTTACAACGTGCACATCATCGACCCCAGGGAGCAGGGGATAAAGATCAACCCGTCCACCGCTGGAGCCTATGTGGACGACGGGGTTATCGCCTGCTCCACCATCGAGCTGACCGACACCGGGCGGCCCAACGTAAATCCCACGTCTGGGGGCTGCTACACGGGCGGCGTGGACGGCCACCAGGCCCGCGGCTGGGTGATCCGCGACAACACCATCCGCGGCTTTCGGTGTGACTCCGGCCTCTCCGAGCACGGGGTCCACTGCTGGCGGGGATGTCGAGACACGGTGGTGGAGAGGAACCTCTTTATCGACAACGCCCGTGGGGTTGGCTTTGGCATGGCCACGTCTGGCGATGCGAGGACCTTCG
>JAJRWW010000168.1 GCA_024276595.1 Myxococcota bacterium | reverse complement strand
GCGGCGCCTGGACCTGCGGCGGCGCCTGGACCAGGCTTGCGTCCCCCAGCAGGCTCCAGCTCGTCCCAGTAGGAGACCGGGGGTGGAGGAGGAGCGGCGCCCACCACTGGCTTCATCCCGGAGAAGACATGGGGCGACGATGAGGCCGTCACGTACTCGTCGATGTCCAGCTCCGCGGTGGGCTCTCGCTGAAAGTCGCTGGCCTGCTTGCGCTGGATGGGGAGCAAGGGGGAGAGGGGCCTGGGCAGGGGGGTCACGTCCAGGTCGTCGTACTCGCTGTCCTGCACGGGGAGGGCCCGCCCCAGGCTGACCTTGCTGCTGCTGGCAGCCATGGAGACCAGGCTTCCATTGGCCTTGGTAGGCTCGGTGCTGGGGTCGGTGGGGCGCACCTTGGGTTTGCTGGCCGCCTCTCGCTTGATCCTGGTGGCAAGCATTCTGAGCAACCGTCTGGCTCCCTCCAGCTCGGCGCCGGAGCTCACCGCCTTCTTGCAGGCAGCGAGGGCGTGTCGATCCTGCCCGGCCTTCACGTAGATCTCAGCCGCCCGGAAGTAGGCGGCGCCAGAGCTCTGCTTGTCCCCGAGGCTCTTGTGAATGCTGGCCAGCTCGCACCAGAGGTCCGGGTGACTCGGGCTTTTCTCGAGGGAGGATTCATAGAGCTTTAGCGCCTGTGCGCCCCTGTCCCTTGCCAGCAGCTTGCGTGCCTTGGCTCTGAGTTTCTTGGCGTCGATGCTCATTGGCTCGGTCGAAAAGGCTCGTAATGTGCCCCACAAAACAACCATTAGATTGTACTCCCGGAGCACGCGCTGCTCAAGTGAAAAACACTGTGCTTTTGAAAAGTTGTCCAGTGTTCTTCTCCTGTAGGCCGTCCCACGACATTTCGTCGCCATAGACTGGAGTGTATTACACAGCCCCAAGCTGGAGGTAACAGACCGGGGCTCTTGGAGGCACATCCCTGGATGGGGGGCGCCGCGCAGGTGCAATCAGCAGGTTCCGCTTGACAGCGCCGCCACAACACAAATATAGAGACCCTCTCGTTTGCCATGTCCCACAGCGGGTGGCTGCGACCCAGGAGCCCCAGTGAAAGCGATCTACTACGCGGTCAACGCCGATCACCCCCAGCCGCGGAAGATCCGCCAGGTGGCGGCGCAGCTTGCCGACGGTGGGGTCATCGCCTATCCCACAGACACCGTGTATGGCTTCGGGTGCGACCTCACCAACCGCAAGGCGATCGACCGGATCTACCGCCTCAAGGGGATGAGCCCTAGGCACCTGCTCTCCTTCGTTTGCCCTGATCTGAGCCAGATCGCGCGGTACGCGCACGTGGGCGACCTCGCCTATCGCATCCTGCGCCGGATCCTGCCGGGGCCATACACGGTCGTGCTCGAGGCCACCAGAGAGGTCCCCAAGAAGCTGCTGCAGAAGCGCAAGACGGTCGGCATCAGGGTGCCGGACTGTGCCATCGCCCTGGACCTGGTGCGGGAGCTGGGCCGGCCCATTATCTCCTCCTCGGTGGTGGACGAAAACGGCGAGCCCATGGAGGACGCCGTGGACATCCGCGACCGCTACTCCCGACAGCTCGACGCGGTGCTGGACGGCGGTTTCATCAAGGCTGCCCCTTCCACGGTCATAAGCCTGGTGGACGACGAGCTGGAGATCATCCGGGAGGGCAAGGGGAGCCTGGACTCCATCGCCTAGCTTCTCTCCAGCCCGGCTCTCGAGGCCCTTTCAGCGGCTCACACGAGCCTATCGGCGGCCCGCCTCATCCCGTGCCCCCCGGCGGGATGCCCCCGGGGTGGTCGGGTGGCGCCGCGGGCGACCCGGTGGACCTCCTGGCTCGCCCCACCACGTACTGCTCCATGGAGCCGGGCCGCACCGATCCGGGCTTGACCATCTTCACCCTTTGGTAGCGGGCCTTGACCCGGGCCAGCAGGTCGTCGAACCCCGCGCCCACGAAGACCTTGGCCACAAAGGCGCCTCCCGGAGCGGAGAGCTCATCGGCGAGGGCCAGGGCGCGCTCCACCAGCGCGATGGACCGGGTGACGTCCGTGAAGCGGATGCCGGTGGTGTCTGGCGCCATGTCGGAGATAACCGCGTCGAAGGCGTCCAGGTCACCGAGCAGATCCTTGGCTGCCACCTCGAAGACGTTGCCCTGCATGGCGCGGACCTGTGAGGGGAGGGGGATCTCGAGCGCCTTTCGGTCGATGCCCACCACTGCTCCACCAGGCCCTACGCGCTCGGCGCAGTACTGGGTCCAGGAGCCCGGCCAGCACCCCAGGTCCAGCACCCTTGCACCCGGTGGAAAGAGGGCAAAGCGGCTGTCGATCTCCTGCAGCTTGTAGACGGCGCGGGAGGCAAAGCGCTCCTTCTTGGCGCGCCTGTAGAATCCATCGTGGCGCCTCCGTCTGTCACGCAGGCGGGACATGGTGCTTCAGGTGGCGGCCAGGGGCGAGAGGTGAGCGAGGCATCCTAGGCGGAGAGGCGCTCCGGGAGGGGCTTCTTCACGGCATAGCGCATCACCACGTAGCCGTTCTTGGAGCCCGGAATGGAGCCGTGCACCAGCAGGAGGTTGTCCTCCGGTCGGACGCTCACCACCCTGATGTTTTGCTGGGTGCGCCTGTGGTTGCCGAGCTGTCCGGGCATCTTCTTGCCCTTTACCACCCTTCCAGGGGTAAGACGGCAGCCGATGGACCCGCCGTGGCGGAAGTACTCGTGCACGCCGTGTGTAGCTCGGAACCCACGGAAGTTGTACTTCTTCATGACGCCCTGGAAGCCCTTGCCCTTGCTGGTGCCGGTCACGTCGATGATGTCCCCCTCGGCGAAGACCTCGTCGACCTTGATCTCCTGGCCCACCTCGAACCTTCCCAGGGCCTCCGCCTGGATCCGGATCTCACGCACGAAGCGCTTGGGGTCCGTGCCCGCCTTTTCGAAGCGGCCCATGTCCGGGCGGTTGGTGCGGCTGGGCTTCTGATCGTCGATTCCGAGCTGGAGAGCCGCATAGCCGTCCTTCTCAGGAGTGCGCTTGGCCAGCACCACGCAGGGGCCCACGGCCACAACCGTCACCGGCACGCGCAGACCATCGTCAGTGAAAATCTGGGTCATGCCGACCTTTTTTCCCAATAGACCCATCTTGGACATAGCCATCTTCTCCTAGGGGCAGTAGCCCGGCCAGGGGCCAGGTAGCAAAAGCGGATCGCTGTATAGGTGAATAAGTGGCTCGTGTCAAGGCGAGAGGAAGCGGCTGCCACCTGCGCCACCTTCTCCATTGGGGAGGGATCTGGCCAGGGGGTCTGCGAGGCCAGATCTGTGGCCGTGCGGGGGCCAGGCGCTGGCGCTGCCAGAGATGGCACCGGGCTCGGTGAGGCGCTTCGAGGCACCGGGCTCCCCATGGGTGCATTGGAGCAGGAGATTCTTCAGTGTAAGGAAGACAGTGATAGACGCAGTGTTTGTGCGCCAGGGTGCTGACTTTTCAGGTGGTGTATGATAGTACGAGAAAGATGATCGAGTAGCTGCTCTGAGGAACAAGAAGGGAGTGAGGACATGGTTGGAGTGATAGTCAGTGCTTTTGGAGACTTTGTTGGGCTGAAATGCTCTGCGGCTGCGCAGGAGGCGCTCGCCGACAAGCTCGGAGGCCAGAGGGTCATTGCCACCCAGAACTACCCCGACGAGATGGTGCTCGCGATCATCGCCGAGGTTGCCTCTGCGGATGGCAAGGGTCTCGAGCAGATCCTCGAGGAGTTTGGCTACGACTTTGTCCGGTGGGCGCAGCCGCGCTACAAGGTGTTTTTCGCCTCCCCTTCGGCGAGAGATTTTCTTCTTGGCATGACGGTCGCCCACCAGTCGGTGCGGAGCTTCAACCTCGAGGCGGCCCCGCCTGCCTTCCGCTACGAGCAGCCCTCCTCCGATGAGCTGGTGATGATCTATGACTCTCCACGCAAGCTCTGCTCCCTGATGCGGGGTTTGATCGCAGGTGTGGCCGACCACTACGGCGAGCGCGTGGCCATAAGGGAGCCGAGCTGTCAAAAGCGCGGTGGCAAGGAGTGCCGCTTCGAGCTGAAGTTCTCCCATTGAGAGGCAGAGAGCCTGGAGACAGAGAGCCTGGAGACCCTCCTTCCTGGCGAGCCGGAGCGGCGACAAAAAGTACGAAAACCACCCATTGTGGGAGAGGAGCCGGCCCCGCCCCTTTTTCCTTCGCGTTGGGGTCGTCGTACGCCAGCCAGGGTGACAAACAATCTCCTGCTTCCCCGAACATTTGGTGCTATGCTCCGGCAATTATGCTCGATTGGCTTCACCGGGCTCGTGGTCACGCGGGCCTTACGTGGGTGCTGTTGCCGCTCCTGGTGCTACTTGGGGTACCCGGGTGCAAGGGTGGGAAGGGCCGAGGGCGCGGCGGAGCCCGCAAGGCCCAGGGCCGGGTCCAGGCGGTGCACATCCAGACAGTCAGGCAGCGTACCATCGCGGACGACATCCTGGCCACTGGCGTCGCCAGACCGCTGCGAGAGGTGAGCATCTCCACCCAGGTGGGGGGGGCCATCGTGCGCTACGAGGTTTCCCTCGGGAGAGTGGTTCACAAGGGGGACCTGCTGGTCCGGGTGAGCACTGTCGGCCTCTACGGGGAGTCACGCCAGGCCGCGGCGGCGATCGGTCGGCTCCGGACGGAGATCCGCCAGGCTGACCAGGAGCTCAAGGACACCAGGCGGCTTTTCGAGCATAAGCTGGTGTCTCGCAAGAGCCTGGACGACGCCCGCTTCAAGCTCCTGCGGCTCAAGGCGCAGCGTGCCGAGGCCAAGGCGCGCCTGGGGGGCGTCGGGGAGCGGTACCTGGGGGGGGTGTTTCGGGCCCCCTTCTCCGGTGTCATCGCCGCCCAGAGCGCCGAGCTGGGGGACTACGCCGCCCCGGGGAAGGTGCTCGGTCGCCTGGTGGACCTCTCCGCAGTGAAGGTTGTGGTGAGCCTGGCCGAGGTGGACATGGTGCGGCTCCTCCCCACCATGCCGGTGGAGGTGCGTTTTCCAGCTCTTGGGGAGCGCTTCTGGCCGGGCAAGATCATCGCAGTGGCCCCCACGGCGGACAGCCGCACGGGCTCCTTTCCGGTGGAGGTTCGGGTTCTCAACCCAGAAGGGAAGCTGCGGGGAGGCATGGCCGCCCGGGTCGCCTTCAAGCGCCCCGGCATCTCGGGGATCTTCGTCCCCGTGGAGGCTGTGGTGAGGCGCGGCGGGAGGCCTGTGGCCTACGTGCTCCCGGCGAGCTCTGACAGGGTGAAGCTCAAGGTGTGCAGGGTCAGCCTGCTCAGGGATGGGCTGATCCGCGTGGACTCCGGGCTCCGGGTGGGAGATCGGCTGGTTGTGAGCGGTAACACGCGCCTCCGAGACGGCTCCAGGGTGCGGGAGGTTGGCGCCGTGGCCACGGCTCGAGGGCCCGGTGGCGACGCGTCTGAAGGACGCGCCCTGGGCGACTCCCGCGATGCCCGGATGGGCGCCCACCAAAAGACGCAATGAACATCACCCGTTTCTCCATCAGGCAGCCGGTCCTGGTGAACCTGGTTACGGTCGGTCTGTTCGTGGCCGGCTTCATGGCCTGGCGGACCATCCCCAGGGAGATATTTCCCACGCTGGAGCGCCACACGGTGACCATCACCACCCTCTACCCGGGCGTGGCGCCAGCAGAGGTAGAGCAGCTCGTCACTATCCCCCTGGAGACGGCCATCGTGTCGGTGGACGACATCGAGACGGTCACGGCGCAGTCCAGCGAGGGACGATCCTTCATCAACATAGAGATGAAGGAGGACGTGAAGGACCCGGGGAGGGTGCTGCTGGACATCCAGACAGCCATCGCCAGGGTGAGCAACTTGCCAGCGGAGCTGCCAGCGGAGCCCTACGTGCGGGGAGTGCGCCGCCAGATCCCGGTGATGTGGATCGCCCTGTCGGCGGAGCTCCCCGAGGCGGAGCTGCGGGGGCTGGCAAACGACCTGAAGGCGGACCTGGAGGAGCTGGAGGGGGTCTCCGAGGTGCAGGTCTGGGGGATCCGGAGGGTACAGATCTCCATCGAGGTGGATCCCACAAAGCTCACCGCCCACGGGCTCTCCATCAGCGACGTGATGACCGCGGTGCGGCGCAAGCACGCGAACGTGTCCGGGGGATCCATTCGCACGGAGCGGGGAGAGCTGCTCATCCGCACGGTCGGACGCTTCAAGGGGGCAGAGGCGGTGCGGCACATCGTGGTGCGGGCTGGTCCATCGGGCTCGGTGCGGGTGCAGGACCTGGCCACGGTTAGCGAAGGGTTCGAGGAGCGCACGAGCGAGAGCCGTGTGTTTGGAAAGCCCTCGGCCTACGCTGTGGTCTACAAGAAAGAGGACGCCGACGCCATCCGGGTCACTGCGCGGGTGAGAGATTACGTGGAGCGCACCCGAGACAGGTATCCCCAGGGGGCAGGCGTCGTCCTGTTGTGGGACTCGTCCAGGCACATAAAGCGGCGCCAGGCCGGCATGAACCAGAACCTGCTGGTGGGCCTGGGGCTGGTGATGGTGCTCCTCTTTCTTTTCTTGGACTGGCGCATGGCCCTCATGACGGCCCTGGGCATACCCATCGCGTTTTTCGGCACCTTCATCGCCATGAAGCTGCTGGGCATCACCATCAACATGGTGACCATGTTTGCCATGATCATGGTCGTCGGTATGCTGGTGGACGATGCGATCATCGTGGTGGAGAACTTCTACCGCCACCTCATGATGGGCAAGTCCCGCCTGGAGGCAGCCCTGGCCGGCTGCTCCGAAGTGGTCTGGCCAGTTCTCGCGGCCGTGCTGACAACAGTGCTGGCCTACTCCACCCTCGCCTTTCTTCCCGGGCGCATGGGCCAGATCTTGCAAGTGATGCCGCTGGTGGTGGGCTTCGCCCTGCTGGTCTCCCTGCTGGAGGCTGTGTTCATTCTGCCCTCTCACCTGCGCGAGTTTGCCAGGCGGCCAGCCGGGCTCCCCAGGCTCACCAGCGCCCAGCAGGAGGATCTCTTTGCCCGCTCGGAGGCGGGGCAGCTCCAGGCGGGCCAGGCCGATGACACCGCAGGGCGTCTCCTGGAGTCCGGCTGGTTTCTGGCACTCCAGCGAGGCTTTGCAAGGATCCTCTCCGTGCTGGTGCGCTTTTGGTACGTGACCTTCCTTGGGGCCTTTGCTCTGGTGATCGGCGTCTCCGTGTGGATCTTCTCCAGCACTCCATTTGTGCGGTTTCCCCAGACCACCGTGAGCCAGTTCGATGTGGCCATGGAGCTGGCCGTGGGGACCAAGCTGGAGAGGACTCGGGCGGCGGTGGCTGTGTTGGAGAGCAAGCTCGCGACCTTTCCGCAGAGCGCAGTGGAGAGCTACATCTGCGACGTGGGCAGGATCCGGCTCCGGCGGCGTCAGACCCGCTACGGGACCCACCTGGCGCGCTGCCAGGTGCGCCTGGCCAGGGACGGCAAGGGCTCCATGGGAGCGCAAGAGGTCCTCCAGAAGCTCCGGCCGGTCATCGAGAGCCTCCCAGGTCTGGAGAGCTTCGAGGTGGCCCTCACGCGCTCTGGGCCCGAGACCGGCGAGCCCATCGCCGTGCAGATCCGTGGAAATGACGAGCGGGTCATCCTGCGCATCGCCCAGGATGTCATCGCCGCGGCCCGGCAGGTGGAGGGCGTGCTGGACGTGCGTCACGACCTGGAGAGCGGCAAGCGGGAGCTCCAGGTGATAGTGGACGAGGAGCAGGCCGCCGCCGTGGGGCTGGATGTGACCGCCATCGGGGAGAGCGTGCGCAATGCCTTCCGTGGGGGGCTGGCCACCCGCCTGCAACGGGGCGAGGACGAGATAGACGTCGTCGTCCGCTTCCCCGCCGACTTTCGCCGGCGCACCTCCGACATCGAGTCCATGAGCTTTCGTGCCCCTTCGGGGGCGCTGGTTCCCTTCAAGGCGGTGGCGCGCATCAGGGAGGCGGTGGGACCGGCTACCCTCACCCGGGTGGACCGCAAGCGCACGGTGACGGTGTATGGAGCTGTGGACGACAAGGTCACGAACCCATCGAAGGCCAACCGGGCCCTTGCCAGGCGGGTGCAGGAGATCAAAGATCGCTACCCTGGCTACGAGATCAAGCTCCGAGGGGAGGAGGAGGAGGGACGCAAGCTCCAGCAGGGGATATGGAGCTCATTCTTGCTGGCTCTGCTCATCATCTACATAGTTCTGGCCACCATCTTCAGGTCTGTGCTCCAGCCCCTGATCATCTTCCTCGCGATCCCCTTCGGGGCCTTCGGGGTGCTCGTGGGCCTGAAGGTGCACGGGCTCCCCATCTCCCTCATCGGGATGCTGGGGGCGGTGGCCCTCCTGGGCATAGTGGTGAACGACTCGCTGGTGCTCGTGGACTTCGTCAACAAGGCGCGGAGGGCGGGCAGGCCCCTCTTGCAGGCGGCGGTGGAGGCGGGGGCGAAGCGCCTTCGCCCAATCATCCTCACCTCCGTGACCACCATCGCGGGGCTGCTGCCCATGTCCCTGGGCTGGTTCGGCGCCGAGGAGTTTCTCAAGCCCATGGCCATCACCATCATGTGGGGCCTTGTCTTCTCCACCCTGGGAACGCTGCTGGTGGTGCCCTGTGGAGTGGTGCTCTTCGATGGCGTTCGCAGGGCCTTCGAGCTGCTCCTGCCCAGGGAGGCTGGCGCAAACGACGAGGCCGGCATCAACGACGAGGCCGGCGTCCACGACGAGGCCGGCGGCGACCGCATTGAGGGCGCCCCTGGCTACCTGGACGTGGCTGGCACCACTTTTGTGATGGCGCTGCTGCTGGTTCTGATCCTGCGCGGAATCTCCTCCTGGGTGGCGCTGGCGCTCCTGCCGGCCGCGGGCGCGGTGCTCCTGGCCGCGGTGGCTACCTGGAGCTGCAACCGCGGTGACCGGGAGCTGGCCCGGCGTCGGAGCGAGGTCGCCCGGCTGGCCTGCAAGATCGCCATGGTGGTCAACGTGGGCGCAGTGGCCCTGGCGCTCTTGTGGCGGTACGTGCTCAGCGGGTACATTTGAGCTCTTTACAAAAACCATGGCCGCAGACACTCGCAGCACCCTTCGCGCTCTGCTCAGGCGCCGACTCCCCGAGGCGCTGGAGCGCACCGAGATAGCCGATGTGCTGACCTCGGACAGGGCTGCTCTGCGGGCCATGGGCGAGCTTTTGGGGGATGCCTCCCTTCAGCTAGAGCTGTTGGCAGGAGATGGAGCGGCCGCAGGGGTCTGGCTCCGAGAGCGCATCGTGGCGCTGGCAGAAGAGGGGGCAGGGGAGACGGCAGGGGAGACGGCAGAGGAGACGGCAGAGGCTGAGGAGGAGGCCGGAGCCGGGGCCTGCGTGAGAGAGCTGGCATCGGCGTGGGTGGACGAGTATCTCGCCGGGAGGCTGCCTCCCTCGACGGAGACTGGTCTCTGGCTGCACCTGGAGGGCTGCGCGGCGTGCCGCGCCAGGTACCGCTCCATGTGCTCCGGAGGGCAGGGACGGAGAGATGATGCGCGGAGCGAGGAGGCTCGAGTGGAGCGCCTCCTGCGGGGCCTCCCCTGGTCGGACGTGGAGACACCCGAGGGGGCCGCGCCCGAGGGGGCCGCGCCCGAAGGAGACGCGCCCGGGGGGGGGCGGCCCGAGGGGGACGAGCCCGAGGGGGACGGGGCGTCGCGTCGCTTCTGGCTCACCCGGAGGGGGCGGATCACCGTCTACTGCCTGGCAGTGGCGCTGTTTCTCGGGGCCAACCTCCTGCTGCTTCTGGCCCCCAGAGGCTCTGCTCGAAGACCGGTCAAGGACCTGTCGGCGGCCCCTGCCTTGCCGCCTCTGCCGGAGCAGCCCCTGTCCATTGGGCTGCTTCGCTTTCAGGGGGATGCCCCGAGCGGCTCGGTATGGGTGAATGTCCAGGGCTCGGTCGCCAGCGGGGATCGGCTGCTGCTCACCTACTCCATCGGCGACGGGGTGGGCAAGGAGCGAGGGCGCCCACGGCACCTGGCCCTGCTGGCCGTGTTCGACCGCGCGCCTCCAATGTGGCTCCGACCCGCGGTGGTCACCCCCGGCCAGCTAACCAGCCCGCCTGTGACCGTGCCCGCCGCGGCGGTCAGGCTGCCCAATGAGATCCGGGTTCCCACCAGGGCCAGCCGGATGGTGATCTTCGCCGTGCTCACCGACAGGGCGGTGCCCTTGGGGCTCATCCATAAGCTTGCCGTCGCCGCCTCGCGGAGCACCGGTTTCTTCTCCTCGCCGCCGCTGCTGGATATCGATCGCTCCTTACAGGTGCACCTCTCTCTGGACGTGCTGTGAAGGCCGGCATCTCTTTGCTCTCTCGCCGCGCTGGGCGGACGTGGTGTAAGCTTGGGCGCTGAGAGCCGACCACCGGGGGAACGGCTCGATGTCCTGTCGGTGGGACGTTTTCGCCCACTTGGTCCACGGGCCAGCCACAACCTCGGAAGGAGCGCCAGGTCGCCATGCGTGTGGTAATCATCGGTAACGGAGTGGCTGGCTTCACTGCCGCGCTGGAGCTGCGGCGGCGAGACCGGGAGGTCGAGATAGTCATGGTCTCCGGGGAGTCGGACTATCCGTTCTGCAGGCCAGCCCTGATGTACATCTTCTTGGGGCACATGCGGGAGGTGGACACCAGGCCCTACGAGGACTGGGTGTGGGATCGAGCACGCATCCAGCGGGTGCGGGCGTGGGTGAGATCCGTGGACACAGGGGCTCGCCGGCTGCACCTGGATGAGGGGGCTCCTCTCGCCTACGACAAGCTGGTGCTGGCGTTGGGCTCGACGCACAACAAGTTCGGCTGGCCCGGCCAGGATCTGGACGGAGTGCAGGGCTTTGTCACCTTGCGGGATCTGAGGTCGCTCATGCGCCGGGCCGGCGGCCTGGAGCGCGCGGTGATCGTCGGCGGCGGGCTCATCGGGCTGGAGCTGGCGGAGATGCTTCGCGGTCGCGGTGTGAGTGTGACCATGCTGGTCAGGGAGAGCTGCTACTGGAACAACGTGCTCCCTGACGACGAGGCGAAGATGGTGGGCGCCGTCATCGCAGAGGAGGGGATAGATCTTCGCCTGGAGACCGAGCTCTCGGAGATCCTCGATGACGGTCATGGGCGCGCTGTGGGAGTGGTCACCAGCCATGGGGAGCGGATCCCCTGCGGCCTGGTGGGGCTCACCGCTGGCGTCCGTCCCAACCTGGCGGCAGTGGAGGGCTCCCAGATCCCCAGCGGTCGGGGGATCCTGGTGGACCAGAGCTTCCGCTCGGAGGTGGATGACGTGTACGCCATCGGCGATTGCGCGGAGCTCGTCGCCGGGGGCGGTGAGCGCAACGTCATCGAGCAGCTCTGGTACACGGGCAAGATGCACGGGGAGGTGGTGGCCGACGTGCTCTCAGGGCAGGCGCGCTCCTACCACCGGGGCATCTGGTGGAACTCCGCCAAGTTTCTAGACCTGGAGTTTCACACCTACGGGCGGGTTCCCGGCGGCTCGGCGCCCGGCGGAGAGGATGTCTCGTCTGTGTTCTGGGCGCACCCGAGCGGGCGCCACAGCTTGCGGATCGCTCACAGAGACGGGCGCGTCGTTGGAGTGAACAGCCTGGGCTTGCGCCTGAGCCACAAGGTCTGCCAGCGCTGGATAGCCCAGGAGCGCTCCGTGGAGGAGGTGCTCCCCGAGCTGGAGGATGCCAACTTCGACCCTGAGCTCTATCGCAGGCACGAGCGCCAGATCCGTGGCGCCCTCAGGGAGCAGCTATGAGCGTGGGCCAGGCACACACCAAGGAGCACATCCCCGTGGGCGCCCACGAGGGCGCCGGACGCAGACGCTGGCGTGCGGTTGGGGCTGCCCTCGTGGCGGTGGGGCTGGCACAGCTAGGCCTGGCCCTAGCTCGCAGGGGGCTGGGGCACGGCTGGACGGCGCTGCTAATGTTCTTGGCGCCCGTGGTCGTGGGTGGTGTGCTGCACATTGCGGCCACCTACCACGGAACCGTCCCGGGCATCCGAAACAGCGGCGTCGTTACCGGCAGCCTGGGGCGACGTGGGCTGCTGGCCTTTGGGCTGGCCTCCTTGTTGGTGGGCTTTTACGTGCTGCTTTACTGGTATCCCAGGGGCATCTGGGGCGCGGTCGCCCTCACCGATCCGCTCAGCAGGCTGCTCCGGGGGGCCGGGGCGGACCAGTACTTCCTCTACTCCTTCTTGTACACGCTGGCGGTGTTGCTTTTTGGCCTGCGGTTCATCTATCGCTACCGGCACAACCGATACCAGGTGTGTCGCACAGTGTCGGTGATGTCGTTTCAGCTCCTGCTCGCATTCCTGCTGCCCGGCCTTTTGAGGCTGCTTGGCCAGCGAGAGCACTACTTCACCTACTTTTGGCCCCTGTCGTACAACAACCTCTTCCCCCGGTCCATCAACGGGCTGCTGGCGGACGGGCACTCGCTGACCATCTTCATTGTTTTTTGGGGCCTGGCAATGAGCTTCGTGGCCGTGCCTGTGCTCACCTACCTTTGGGGAAAGCGCTGGTACTGTAGCTGGGTATGCGGCTGCGGTGGCCTGGCGGAGACCGCTGGCGACCCCTTCCGCCACCTGTCGAGCAAGACCCTGCGCGCCTGGCGCTTTGAGCGCTGGTCCATCCACCTGGTGCTGGTCTTCGTGGTGATCACAACGGCGCTGCTGTGGCTAAATGCCCTCCTGGGCGGCGCCATCTTGGGGAGGGCGAGCTTTCTGTTCGCAAAGGTCTATGGCTTTGCGGTGGGCCTCGTGTTGGCCGGCGTGGTGGGAGTGGGGCTCTACCCGCTTTGGGGCAACCGGGTCTGGTGCCGCTTATTCTGCCCCCAGGCTGCCCTGCTGGGCATCTTCCAGCGATACCTGTCGCGCTTCCGAATCTCCACCAACGGCGGCCAGTGCATGTCCTGTGGGAGCTGCTCCAAGTACTGCGAGATGGGGATAGACGTGCGCAGCTATGCGCAGAGAGGCGCCAACGTGGTGCGTGCCTCCTGCGTGGGCTGTGGGGTCTGCGCCGCCGTCTGCCCGAGGGGAGCCCTCCGGCTGGAGGTGGGGCGCACCCACGCCGATCGTTTCGACGGCGCCGAGCACCCCCTCGCGGAGCTCCGGCGATCCCTCAGGTCCTAGCGCTCGGCGGGTGTGACCACGCGAGGCTGCTAGGTCAGCTTCGTGGGCGGCGTAGGCTCTTGAAGTGGTTTATCAGCCCGTTGGTGGAGCAGTCGTGGCTCCTTGTGGGGGTGTCGGCTGCCAGCTCGGGGGTGATCGCCCTGGCCAGATCCTTGCCCAGCTCCACTCCCCACTGGTCGTAGCTGTTGACGTTCCACAGGATGCCCTGGACGAATATCTTGTGCTCGTATAGGGCCACCAGCCGTCCCAGGGTGCGCGGATCGAGCTGGCTGTAGAGGATGGATGTGCTGGGACGATTGCCCTCGAACACCTTGTGGGGCAAGAGCGCCTCGGCCCGCTGCGGATCCAGGCCCTGGTCCCGCAGCTCGGCGGCCACCTCCTCGCGGGTCTTGCCTCGCATGAGCGCCTCGGTCTGCGCGAAGAAGTTGGCCAGGAGCAGCTCATGGTGCTCCCCCAGGGGGTTGTGGCTGTTTGCCGCCGCCAGGAAGTCGCAGGTAACCAGGTGGGTGCCCTGGTGGATGAGCTGATAGAAAGCGTGCTGTCCGTTGGTGCCCGGCTCCCCGAACAGGACGGGGCCGGTCCTGTAAGCGGTGATGGGGCGGCCATCTCGGTCCACGGACTTGCCGTTGCTCTCCATGTCCGCCTGCTGAAGGTAGGCCGGGAAGCGGTGCAGATACTGGTCGTAGGGGAGCACCGCGTGGGCGGTGGCGCCCCAGAACCCCGTGTACCACAGCCCCAGCAAGGCCAGGATAACCGGGGCGTTGGCCGCCATGGGCGCTGTGCGAAAATGCTCGTCCATCTCGTGGCCCCCGGCCAGCAGCTCCTCGAAGCGGTCCATGCCGATGACACAGGCCAGCGACAGGCCGATTGCGGACCAGAGGGAGTAGCGCCCCCCGACCCAGCTCCAGAAGCGGAACATGTTCTCGGGCGCTATGCCGAAGCGCGTGACCTCCCCCTCGTTGGTGGAGAGGGCCACGAAGTGTCTGGCCACGGCGGCCTCGTCTCCCATGCGGTCCAGCAGCCATCCCCGGGCAGAGCGGGCGTTGGTGAGGGTCTCGGTGGTGGTGAAGGTCTTGGAGGCAATGACGAAGAGGGTGGTCTCCGGATCCAGGGCGCGCAGAGCTTCTACCATGTGGGTGGAGTCCACGTTGGAGACGAAATGCGCCCGCAGGCCGGGCTTCCAGTAGGGGCGCAAGGCCTCGCTGGCCATGACCGGGCCCAGGTCCGAGCCGCCGATGCCGATGTTCACCACGTCGGAAATCTTGCGCCCCGTGTGCCCCTTCCATGCGCCGCGGCGGAGCTCCTCGGAGAAGCGCCGCATCTGCGCCAGCACCTGGTTGACTCCGGGCATGACGTCCTCCCCGTCCACGAAGATGGGGCGGTTGGAGCGGTTGCGAAGGGCCACGTGGAGCACCGGGCGGCCCTCGGTGCAGTTGATCCGCTCGCCCGAGAAGAGCTGCTCGATCCAGGTGGGCAGCGCGGCCTGCATGGCCAGGGCAACCAGGAGGTCAAGGGTTTGGTCGGTGATCCGGTGCTTGGAGTAGTCCACCAGCAGGTCGTCCAGCAGCAGGTGGAAGCGGTCGAAACGGCCGGGGTCGTTGTCAAAGAGCTCCCGCATGTGGACGCCGTCCATCTCTCGCCTGTGCGTGGCGAGCTGTCTCCATGCCGTGGTCTCGGTAATGGTGGGCATGCCTGCCTCCCCTCCTCGGTCTCCGGAGGAGACCGTCATCCAGTGTGCTGGCAGAGCGGCTCCGGCTCAGCCATTTGCTTCTATCTGCTCCCTTGCCGCCTGGGCAACGCGCTCGGCCGTGAACCCGAACTTCACCAGGAGGTCGGGCAGGGGTGCGGAGGCTCCAAAGGTGTCCATGCAGAGGGTTGCACCCCTGCGCCCCACGTAGCGCTCCCAGCCGAGGGAGGCGGCCTGCTCCACCGACACCCGCGCTTCCACCTCCGGGGGCAGCACCTCGTCGCGGTAGGCCTGCCCCTGCTCCTCGAAGAGGTCCCAGGAGGCCATGTTCACCACCCGCGCTCCGATCCCCTCCGCGGCCAGGAGCTCGGCCGCCTCCAGGCACAAGGAGACCTCCCCGCCCGTGCCCATGAGGATCACCCGGGGCGTGCCTTCGCAGTCAGATACCACGTAGGCGCCCCGCTCCAGTTGGGCGGGGGCATACCTGGTGCGGTCCAGCACGGGCATCCCCTGGCGGCTGAGGACCAGGCAGGTGGGGCGAGCTTTCTGGCGCAGGGCGATGGTCCAGGCCGCGGCCACCTCGTTGGCGTCAGCCGGGCGAATCACCAGCAGGTTGGGGGTGGCGCGGAGGGAGGCGAGTTGCTCAATGGGCTGGTGGGTGGGCCCGTCCTCCCCCACGGCGATGGAGTCGTGGGTGAAGACATAGATCACTGGGAGCTCCATCATGGCGCTGAGTCGGATGGACGCCTTCATGTAGTCGCTGAAGATGAGGAAGGTGGCCACGTAGGGCCTCAGGCCGCAGAGGGACATGCCGTTGGCGATGGCGCCCATGGCGTGCTCCCGGATGCCGAAGTGCATGTTCCTGCCACCCGGGTTGTCCGGCCCCAGGACCCCGGCGTCCTCGCAGGCCAGGTGGGTCTTGTTCGATGGTGCCAGGTCCGCGGATCCGCCCATCAGCCACTCCAGGTGGGGGGCGATGGCGTTGAGGGTTTTCCCCGACGCTCCGCGGGTGGCCATCGCCTTGCCGCCCGCCTCGAACACGGGCAGGTGGGCGTCCCAGCCTTCCGGGAGCTCCCCGTGCACCATGGCGCGCACCTTCCTGGCCAGCTCGGGGTGCTCGGCCTGGTATTTTTCGAACATGGCCATCCAGTCGCTGCGAGCTCGGGCTCCCCGGGCGCCCAGGGATGCGGCGAAATGCTCTCGGACCCCCTCCGGCACCAGGAACCTGGCCTCCTCGGGCCAGCCGTAGGCGCGCTTGGCGCCTGCGATCTCCTCCTCTCCGAGGGGGGCGCCGTGGGCCGCGGAGGTGTCCTGCTTGGTAGGGGCGCCGAAGGCGATGTGGCTGTCGGTCTGGATGAGGGTGGGGCGCTGGCGCTCCTGGCGGAAGGCGGCGAAGGCGGACTCCAGGGCGTCCAGGTCGTTGGCGTCCTCCACGTGCAAGACCTTCCAGCCAAAGGACTCG